>JAUHWE010000123.1 GCA_030424825.1 Verrucomicrobiia bacterium | reverse complement strand
TTTCAGTCCCCATGCTTTTTAGATGTAGGGGCGGCGCTTGCGGCGACCGCGTATGACAGGTTGTAGCCAATTTAGCGGTCGCCGCAAGCGACGCCCCTACAAAAATTTTCAAATCACTATTCACTTAGAGAACGTCCTATAAGTCGATTTCACTAATTGATCGAAAGTGCAGGGCGTGTCGTCGGAGACCTCGACCTGTCGGTAGTTGACTCGCCAATTGGCGATGAATGTCGCCTCGGCGAGACGACCTACAATATAATAGTCAGGAGAATATCTGCCCATATGGTGGTTCGATTGAGACTTATTGGTCACTCTCTTAATAACGTGTATCCTATTCCCTGAAACCTTCATCAGCACCCGGAAACCAACGGACGACATTGTCGTAGTAGATTTTCTTAAGCACGCTTTCCGGCAGGGCTAATCCAGTTACCGAATAAGTGGCTTCGGGAATCGGACGATCACCGCTAACAATATCGCCCCAAGGGATTTCATCGTCGGTCGCCAAATACTGGGCACAATGAGCATTTCGAGTGATGATGCGATTCTTCCGGCTTTCACTTTCGTGGAGACTCATACCCGCTGGTGCCCCCATGTCCGTACCATACAAAATACGATCCTGGTACTTCAGGAAGAACGCCCTTACCTTTCCCCTCGCTTGCCACATCAAATAGCGGGTGCGGCCCCCGATCTCGACGGCAAAATTGGGGTGCTTTTCCATTCGCAAGGCAAGCTCCTCTACATCATATTCCAAACTGGCTAGATGGGCGCCGACATAACGCAGATTCGGATGGTCGCGCAATACGTGATCCACTGCGGAGATTATATCGCTATAGGATGGCTTGTCCGGCTTGTCATAGAAACTGTATTCAGGATGATTCGCCCAGTAGTTTCGCGGAATCCCCTCCTCAGTCGTATAGGTCGGCATCCACGCGCGGATGGGCTCACCTATGTGGGCGAGCAAGGTTTTTCCTTCCTGGGCAATGAACTCGAAAACGGGTTTTAATACAGGGTCGTCAATAAATATGTATTCTCCTTTAGGATTCACAATCTCCATTCCGAAGTTTTTCCAAATTTTAACCCCAATGGCTCCGTTTTCGAAATCCTCCTTGAGCAATTCGATGGCCCTGTCCGCCCAGCCTGGTTCAAAAAGCCCTTTCGAATCAAAGGTCGTCACCCAAGCGTAGTGTCTCGGATATTTCTGATACAATTCCCTAGCGTTTTCACGCTGGCTCAGGGTCATCTCCGAACCCCTGCTATCCACGCAGACATTAAGGTATTTGAAATTCTGCTTTTCGAGTAACTCCCTCACAAATGCAGCATCCGTCCGGACATGTGTGTGCACATCGAATTTCTTAATGGAGTTTAAATAGGCCACGTGGCTCTCTCCCATTACAAAGACGGGACAGGCGAGGCTAGTCAGGAAAGAAAAATAGAGGGTAAGCAAACGAGATTTCATACAATCCCGAGTGATAACAATCCTCGCCCTTTTCGCAAACATTAGTTGTAGGGTAATCCTCGGCGCCACTGGCCGAGTATTAGGGAACCGTACCTTTCCTCTTGTCGCGGTCCCTGCAAAATAGCATTCCTTAAAAATATGCCTTCTTTTAAACAACGCATCTCCGCCGGCCTCGAGAAAGTAGACCGGGATATCGACTTTCTCCTCAGTTGCACGCGCGAGGTTCTTGAAGAGATCGGGGAACCTGAACTTGCGCCACTGCTCGACCGCGAAAACCCAGATGCGACAGGGGTTCCCCCTGAGAAGACCGCCCAGGTCCTGTCGATCGCCTTTCAGATCATGAACCTAGTCGAGGAAAACGCCGCCAACCAATCCAGCCGCGCCCTCGAAAGAAGCCAGGACCAAGCCGCCGACACCGGCTCCTGGGGACACTGGCTCAAACGTATTTCCGATTCCGGCATCGCAGACCAGAAGCTTCTGGAGACGATTCGCAAGGCGAATGTCCACCCTGTGCTCACCGGTCATCCCACTGAAGCGAAACGCCCCTCCGTACTTGCCCAGCACCGCCAGCTTTACATTTGGCTCGTCGAACTGGAAAACCAAATGTACACACCCGAGGAGCGCGATGAGATCCGCGACCGCATCAAGGCCATTATCGAACTCATCTGGCGCAGCGGCGAGATCCTGGTCGAAAAGCCTGACGTCTCTTCCGAACGCGATAACGTGCTCAACTACCTCCGCGAAAAATTTCCCCAGGCTATCGAACTCGCCGATTCGCGCTTCCGTCAGGCAATGAATCATGCCGGCATCAAGTGGGACGACTCTGACCCGGACGCCTATCCTCGAATCCAACTCGGCAGCTGGGTGGGGGGTGACCGAGATGGTCATCCACTTGTAACCGCCGAAGTAACCGCCGAGACCTTCGGCGAGCTGGGCCGCACGGCACTCGAAACCCTGTCGAAACGTCTCAAGCAGCTGAGCAAGGACATGGCTCTTTCGAAGCTTTTTCAAGATCCACCCGCCGTGCTTCTCGCCCGCATCAACGAACTCGACCCTAAAGCGAAGGATCCTACCACACTAGAAGAACCTTGGAAACGCTTCGTTGAACTCATGCGTCGGGCGCTACCTGGTTCTAAACGCAATATTCGCCCCTATCGCTTTCCGAGCGAGCTCGAGCGTGACCTCAACCTGCTCAAACGATCTCTTCACGATGCAAAGGCCGATCGTCTCGCCCAAAGTTACGTTGTCCCTGTCATCCGCTTCCTAAATACGTTCGGTTTCCATATGGCCGCGTTAGATATTCGCCAGAACAGCGGATTCCACGATCTTGCCCTTACCCAGCTTCTAACGGCCGCCGGAATTGAAGACGCCGACTCGTTCGCCGATTGGAGCGAAGAACGTCGCGTTGCCTTCCTGTCGGCTGAACTGGTTCACGCCCGCCCATTCGCTCAAAACCACAACGAACTCCCACGCGAGGCTCGAGAGGCTGTTAGCAGTCTCTCCGTAGTCGCTAAGCAGATACGTAAAAATGGAAGAGGCGCCATCGGACAGCTCGTCATCAGCATGACGCGTTCCCTCTCCGACTTACTCGTGGCTTACGCCCTCTGCCGCGAAGCCGGGCTAATGCGCAGCACGCCAAGCGGGTTGGTTTGCCTCATGCCGATCTCTCCGCTTTTCGAAACGCTTGACGATCTTCTGGCAAGCGAATCCATCATGGATGCCTTTCTCGAACATCCGGTCACCCAGGCGAGCCTGCCCTGGCAAAATCGTGCTCTCGACGAAGCCCTGGCTAAGGACGGCGACGCGACGCCCGTGACTGACGCTCCCCTCGTGCAAGAAGCCATGCTGGGCTACAGTGACAGCAACAAGGACTCCGGCATCATCGCAAGCCAATGGGGACTCTTCAACGCGCAAACAAAGCTCGTCGCCCTCGGCAAAAAGCGTGGCGTTGACATTCGCTTTTTCCACGGACGCGGCGGAACGGTGAGCCGCGGCGCCGGGCCGACTCACCGATTCCTGGAAGCCTTGCCACAAGGGTCCTTGAATTGCGGATCACGCGTGACAGAACAAGGTGAAGTCATCGCTCAAAAATACGGCAACCACTTAACCGCAGCCCGCAGCCTGGAGCTCCTAGTCGCTGGATCCGTCGGTGCACAACTCGCAGGTGCCGACAATTCCCCTACAAAGGATCTTACTGAAGCGGTCGAATTTCTGTCTGAGCGAAGCTCCAGATCCTATCGGGCATTTCTTCGAGAAGACAATTTCCTCACTTACTACCGAAGCGCCACACCCATCGACGCCCTTGAGCACAGTCGCATCGGCTCTCGTCCGTCCCGCCGCAGCGGCAACCCAAGCCTAGCGGACCTTCGCGCCATTCCTTGGGTGTTCAGCTGGAACCAATCCCGTTTCTATATGCCCGGCTGGTACGGAGTCGGATCATCTCTAAAAGCGCTGGAAACCGAAAAGCCTGAGCACTATGCCAAGCTCAAAGCCAGTGCTCAAACATGGCCCTTCCTTCGCTACGTCCTCTACAACGTTGAATCCAGCGTCGAAAGTGCCGATCTACGGGTCATGGAGCGCTACAGTCAGCTTGTAGCCGATAAATCGGTACGGGAACACTTCCATCAATTGATAGTCAACGAACACGCTCTCACGCAAGGCCACCTGGCAGAGCTTCTCAATGGCCCGCTACAAGAACGCCGACCGCGATTCTACAAAACACTGCACGCTCGCGACCAGTGGCTCGACCTCCTGCATGCCCAGCAAATCGAACTGCTTGAAACGTGGCGCCAAAGCGGCTCCGAAAACGATCTGCGACGCGTCCTGCAAAGCATCAACGCCGTCGCCGCCGGCCTTCGCACTACGGGTTAGGCAGAAAAGCAAAGGGCAAACAAACGAGATCTAGTATAGACTAAAGGGATAACGACAATCGACCTTTACGCCAACTCGAAAATACGAGGAGCAGCTACTGGTTTGACGTAGGGCCGGCGCTCGCGCCGTGTCGCAATTGGTAGCTCTTTCTTGGCAACGCGGCACGGCGCGAGCGCCGGCCCTACGAGGATCGAATAGTACCTGTGCGGTCGCCGCAAGCGACGCCCCTACAGATCAACGACCGGACTCTACCTACGCCAAGATTTCCTTCACCACATGCCCGTGCACGTTGGTCAAGCGACGCTCGAGGCCATTGTGGTAATAGGTCAGGCGTTCATGATCGAGGCCCATCAAGTGCAGGATGGTCGCATTGAAGTCGTACACGCTAACGGGATCCACCGCCGCTTTGAAACCGAATTCGTCGCTCTCACCATAGCTGAAGCCTTTCTTAACTCCAGCGCCGGCCAGGAAACAGGTGAACGCGTCTGGGTTGTGATCGCGACCCGTGCCATTGGCCTGTAGGAAGGGCATGCGGCCAAATTCAGTTGCCCAGACGATAAGCGTCTGGTCGAGGAGTCCGCGGCGCTTCAGATCATTGATCAAGGCCGCCGTCGGCTGGTCCATGATCTCCGCCTGCATGGCATGAGTCTTGAGAATGTCACTGTGCGAATCCCAGTTGGTAATTCCGTTTCCGCCCGATGGATCGCTTCCGTTAAAGAGCTGTACGACACGCACCCCCTTTTCGACTAGCCGGCGTGCGAGGATACAGTTCTTCGCGTATTCGCGTTTCAACTCCGTACCGGTATCCGTTCCGTATTCCTTGTGGATACTCTCCGGCTCTCCGGCCAAATCCATCACGTCAGGAACCGAGACCTGCATCTTGCCCGCGAGCTCGTAACTGGCGATACGAGCGGCTAAATCGGCATCCTTAGGATACTGTTCGAGGTGTTTCGCGTTCAGACGATTGAGAAGATCAACCGTCGCCCTGTCATCCTTTTCTGTATACTTGTCCGGACGGGCAAGATTCGAGGGGGGGTTCTTCGCGTTGAAATCGGTTCCCTGATAGGCCGCTGGCAGGAAACCGCTTCCGAAGTTGTTCTTTCCCGACCGGGCCAAACCACGAGGATCGTTAATCGCTACGAAAGCGGGCAAGTCCTGGTTCTCGGTACCCAACGCATAGGTCACCCAACCGCCAAATGACGGGAAACCCTCCATGGTGAATCCTGTATTGAAAAAATTCTCACCTTGAGGATGGGCACTGGTCTGAGTATGGAGCGAGTGGACAAAACTGAAATCGTCCACGAGCCCCCCTAGATTGGGCAACAAATCCGACACCATCTTGCCGCTTTTCCCGCGAGGCTTGAAGTCCCAAAATGGCTTGGCAATATTTCCAGAGGGTCCCTCAAACGTGACCGCAGGCATTCCAGGCGGCTTTTGCCCATGAAATTTAATGAGTTCGGGTTTATAATCAAATGTGTCCACGTGGCTCACCGCTCCGGGACAATAGATAACGAGTACCTGTTTCGCTTCGGAGGGAAAATGGGGAGACCGGGGCAGGTACGGATTGTCGGGGTCGATGTTTGGCCGAATCGGAGCCTTACCACTTACCGTTTGATTATCTGAAGCCAGCAGACCGTCCTGGGCGAGCAACTGCGTCAAGGCGATCCCGCCAAGGGTCATTCCACTCTGGCGCAGAAAATCGCGCCGGTTCAAAAGCGCCCGTCCATGTGAAGAAATATATTCAGCTCGATTGTCCATTGTCTATAAGTTAGCTTAAGGAAGGAAAGCGAACTCGTTTGAGTTGATCAGTGTGCGGCAGACCAGCGCCAGACTGGTTTCCTTGGCCACTTCCTTGCAGGCCGCGAGCTCCTCGGCGTCCGGTTCGCGGTTGAGCAGAAGCTGGAAACTCCTCCGAATCTGCTGTTCCCGATCGTTACTAGATGTTTCTTCTTTCACTCGGCTCGCAAGCTGTTCCGCTTGTTCCCTCACAAAAGGGCTATTCAGCAAATTGAGTGCCTGTAGCGGAGTCGTCGATACCGGTCGTTTAGCCCGAACCTGTCCACAATCGGGAAAATCGAACGCCGTGAACATCTTGTCATCCACTCTTCGCATGCGCTCTTGATAGAGCATGCGACGCCACGTTTCCGGTCCGTAATTATCAACGACCTCCCATTGAGCGTAGGTCTTTTTGACATTGTGAATACGGTAGCTCGGCCCGCCAATCGAGGAGTCAAGTTTCCCAGAGGCCAGCAGAACACCATCACGGATCACTTCAGCCTCAACGCGACGCGGGGGAAATCGCCACAACAGAAACGCCCCAGCATCTACTGCCAATCCTTTTTCGGTGGGGGCACTAGACCGCCGGAACGCGTCCGACATCACGATCAGTCGAATCATCGACTTCATTGACCATGGTTCACCTCCGGAAACGGTCGGCTCGACAAACTCAGATGCCAACCAGTCTAGCAATTCAGGGTGGCTAGGTGTCATTCCCGCTTTTCCAAAATCACTTGTGGTCGGTACAATGCCAGCCCCAAATATGTGGTGCCATATCCGATTTACCATGACACGCGAGGTAAGCGGATTCTCTGGGCTTGCGATCCAATCTGCAAATCGAACCCTACGCTCAACCCCCGGAGTGTTCGAGTTCAGACCTAGCTCGCCATTCAAAATCAATGGTGCGGCTGGGGGAACTTCATTACGCGGGTTCTCTGGACTGCCTCGGCTTAAAACACGCGTTACGGCCGGATCGATGAAGCGACCCACAAACGCTGACTGCGGTCCCTCTTCCTCCAACTTATTAATTGAGTCTGAGAGAGATTCGAGAGCAGCAGTCCGACTAGGCTGTGCCTCGTTCGCCTTTTTGATTTCTGGAATCGAAGCCACTTCAAGCCATTCACCCCCCTCGTTTTGCACCTGTACTCGGTAATCCGAAAATCCCATTTTCGGCATGGTGGTAAGGTAGTCTACATCGTAGTAGTATTCCCGATTTGTACTAAGCCGCAAACGGTTGATTTCCTTTTCCTCGTCAAACGTAAGCTCAAGCCATGGCTTTTCATCGCTTCCCTCCGGAGTTTTCGCTCCCCAACTCATCGTCCCGTAGTCGCCGTCGATGACATTGAGTATGGTAGATTTAAAACTGCTCGCCATGTGCTCGGGCGCCACCACCGACGATCCGTTTTTGGCTAAGGCGAGATTCAATTCGGGATTAGCCGTTCCAAAAACTTCGAATTCGTCCAGTCTCACCGATTTCGTAAGAAACGTCACCCGAACCTTACGCGCTTTGACGGGTTCGATATTAAGTTCACGATACGCACCCCAATCCTCTTCCCACGGACCTGACTCTCGCAAAATCTCCCGCTGTTTCTCCACGTTCTTTCGTAGGGACAAGGCCGTTTGCTGCTTGGGATCGGTCTCTGGTAGCTCCGGTATGCGACCGCCAAATTCCACGTCTTGGAACACACCCGTCATGGAATAGTAGTCCGTAATAGATATGGGATCGAACTTGTGGTTGTGGCAACGGGCGCAGCCCAAAGTCATTCCCATCATAGACGCGCCCACAGTCTGCATGACCTCGTCCATCCGATCCGCTCGCGCCTGGCGAATCGCCGATTCCTCTGCACCGACGGTGGCGGCGGGCACATGGGGTCCCGCGACGAGGAAACCGGTCGCGGCGCCACGATCATACGCATCGCCGGCAATCTGCTCGCGAATGAACTGGTCGTACGGCTTGTCCTCGTTGAACGCATTCGTAACGTAGTCGCGATAGACCCACGCGTTTTTCCGATAGAGGTTCGCCTCAGAACCGTTCGTTTCCGCCCACCGAATGACATCCAGCCAATGCTGGGCCCAGCGCTCGCCAAAATGGGACGACGCCATCAGTTCATCCACAAGCGCTTCGTAAGCAGAATCCGGATTCGTCGCAAACGCTTCCTGAAACGCATGCACGCGCTCCGGAACGGGAGGTAGTCCCGTTAGTATAATAGATGCCCGCCTAATCAGCGAACGGGCATCCGCCTCCGGGTTAGGACTGAGGCCGCTTTCTTCCAGCTTCGCCAATAGGAAGGCGTCAATCGCTCCCGATGAACCGTCTATAGCAGGGACGTCAGGCCGAACGACCGGCTGAAAAGACCAATGATCCGACTCAATAGTCTCATCAATCACCGTATCCATTTGGCCCGGCCATTCCGCCCCGTCTGCGATCCATTCCTCAATTAGGGCAATCTGGGATTCCGACAGCGGCGCTTCATCATAAGGCATCCGAAATTCCGGATCCGGATCTTTGAGTAGCTCGACAAGATAGCTCTCTACTGGATCGCCAGGAACCAGACTTGGAATGCCGCTCTCCCCGCCTTTCAGCATTACCGCTCGCTGATCGAGACGCATATCCCCCTTTTGCTTTTTGGGTCCATGGCAGGAGAAGCAGTGCTCCTCAAAAATCGGGAGGATGTCGCTTTCGAATTCAACTGAGAAAGCTGGCACAGCAAGCAACGTGAAAATGAGGTAGAAGCGACGCATCACTTTCTATATTGCTGAATCTCTGGGAATCTAACGAGTATTTTCGAGAAATCGCCCCTTTTTTGGGCCCGCACTAGGTCCCCACTCACTCCAATCCGTTCATTTTACTGAACAGGCTGACTCAAACGAGCCCACTTCCCTGCGTGACTGAAAAGGGACTGCTCACTGCATTTGACTAGGGATTGCCAACCTCGCAACTCTTGAGACAATTTTCTGTAGGGCCTTCGCTTGCGGAGTGCCGCATCGGCCGGGTATTGAGTTCCCATCGCGGCATGGCGCAAGCGCCAGCCCTACATTTCAAAATTGAGTCAATCGGACCATCCAACCGCTTCCAAGGGAAGCTACCTATAGTCGATCTTGATTGGCTTCACGTTGCCGCTCATGGAGTCGTCGACGCATTTTCGCCATTAGATCCGCATATTCGGGATCATAAGCTAAATTGGTGAATTCTTCTGGATCCTTCTCATAGTCGTAAAGCTCGACTCCATAGGAACCCTCGTCCCACTCGGTATACCGGTAGCGGTCGGTACGAATCGAGCGCCCTAAGAACTTAGATTTGTCCCAGCGTCGGACGGTGCGGCATTCGGTCACACTGTAAGCTTCATCTCGCAAGGTTCGGTCCGGATTCTGGAGTACCGATACCACACTCTGCCCAGCGACCTGCGGTGGCGCTTCGATGCCACACAACTCGCTTAAGGTTGGGTAGAGATCCACCAACTCGGTCAATGACTGTGTGGTTTTTCCTCGTGCCGCGTCATTATCGGGAGAGGCGATTATAAGGGGCACACGCGCTGACCCTTCGAAAAGGTCACTCTTTTGCCACAATCCATGGGCTCCTAGATGGTAGCCGTGATCCGAGACGAAAACGACGATAGTATTGTCCGTTAGCTTCAAGTCATCCAACGCGTCCAGAAGCCGGCCCACTTGAGTTCGTCATAGGCCGGGCCATTATGCGCGATGATCGCAAAGCGGTCGCCGGGTTCGAGGCCGAGCGAGAGCAACCCGCCCCGGATCCGGTCGATCCGGTCGGACAGGAGGTCGACCACATGCGCCGAAAGCGCCGGCCCCTCCCAGGCCCCGTACGGAAACCCCAGATCGTCGGCAACATAGGTCAATGCTGCGCCGGGCAATGCCTTCCGGATTTCCCGCGCCACCGAAAGACCCCCGACACCGGAATCGAAGATGAGAACGGGGGCTGCAC
>JAUHWE010000122.1 GCA_030424825.1 Verrucomicrobiia bacterium | reverse complement strand
CGGAGCGTCATTGGTGCTCACATCAGCGAAAAACACATTGTATTCATCACCCGGCTGGGGACGAGCAATTTGGATTTGGTTTAGCCTGACATCATCCATTGATGAAAGGCCCAACAGAGAATCACTCGTGTAGACGAGCGTATTAACGACGCGTCTAAAGTGATTGACCGTAGTTCCCGCCACCGCTGCTTCAACATCGATGTCGTTGCTACCCCAAGCGTCTCTCCAGTTGTAGCTGTGCGAATCCCTGGAGTAGTCGTTGTAGAGCCCCGTGAAACGATGGCGCCCTAAATGGCGAGCCCATGAATCCTTGTCCCCAAAATCGATTTCGCCGAATGCCGTGAAACGAAAGTTTTCGCGATCCGATTCGCTGAACCTAACTTCGGGACGCGCTACACGTGTATACGCCCGACCCAAGTTTGTATTCACTTGACCATTTAGCAAATACTCCGCCACACCGACATAAATATCGTAGGGCCCCGTCGTGCTGGTACCATTTCCACCAGTAAAAAAGAAGTCCTGATAAGTTTCGTAGTGCTGCTTATCATACGCTACTTCAAACGCGAGCTTGTTGTTGAAGAGGCTTTGCTCAATGGCAAAGTTGATCGCGTCGAAATCCCGATCCACTTGGTCAATACCACCGGAATAGACGAGATTCCGATAGTCGAAAACATTGGTATTCTGCAACGTAGGTACCGCGAATCCAATGGCATAGGGCTCGGAATAAGGGCTATTGCTGTGATACTCCGTAACACTGGCAAGTGAAGTGTCTCCAGCAGTGTCCCCCAATGCCGGTGTTCCGAGTAACCCCGCTCTCTCCACGGTATCGCCCCGTCCTGCATTCCAAGGAATCAAGCCAGTAAACCCTTGCAGACCATCCCCATTTCCAAGATCAGGGGCTGACGCATTCGCCTGATTGTAGGAAATTCCCAGATGGCGGAAAATGCTGGGATGCACGTTGGTGTTTATACCCCCTTCTGAACGGGTTACGTAGGGATTGTAAGTTTCCTGGAACTCCCAAGTTCCTCCTTCACTCGGCGAAACCACATTGGGGCTGGGAGCGATTCCCGAATATTGCTGGATATTGGCGGAAATCGGCTCAAACCAGCCATGGTAGGCAATCGTTGGAGGAATGATTTCAACAGGTGATCCGCTCGAGCTCCCTACCTCGCCATTTACTCTGAATCTTGTCGCATCTAGCGCATTGTTATTCTCATTCCTGAAAAGCACCACGTCCAAGGCGCCATAAAAACGCTCATCAAGATTGTGAGCCGGCTCCTGCTTATAGCTTACGTCATCATGCAGCGCCGCTATTCTCAAAGCGACGCGCCCGTCTACGAGGCTTCGGTTCAGGTCGAGCTCGGTACGAAGACTTCCGTAGTTGTCGACTCGAACTTTCGCTTCGCCAAAATTCGTGTTCTGGAAAGCCTGCTTCGTGGTGTTATTGATAACCCCACCTGGACTACCGATTCCGAAAAGCAGCGAATTAGGCCCGCGACTAACCGTCACTCGTTCGGTATTGTAGGAATCGAAAGGAATATCGGTAAGAAAAAATCCGCGCGTCAAGTCCGCTGAACCCAAACCTCGAATACGCTGGTTAAACTGAGGGTTCGTGCGGGCGCCAGTTTGGTAGTAACGCCCATCTCCGGCGTCCGAGGCACCTGAAAAGTTCCCCTGGCTGCCCCCCACCTCAGTATTTGAGGTATAGGAGAGAAGCGTGCCTGCGTCAGTCGCCGCAGTATCGTCCATAAATTCTTCCGTTATCACGGAGATGGCCGAACCAAGATCCTTCAAATTCGTTTTGATACGAGTACCTGCGAGAGTACTCGTGGCACGATAGCCGGTGTCTTCGGACGCGTCTACTGTGAAGGGGCTCAGTTCGAAGACTTCATTATCCGAACCATCCTGAGCAGACAGACTAGGAGAGCCCGCAACCGCGAGTGAAAGCAGCCCTTTCAAAAAGGTGGCAGCTGTTTGTTTTTTTTCCTTCATGGGAGTTTCTTTGTTAGTAGGTAGTTTATTGAGTTTAGTTTGAGAATAATGTTCGGCGCTCTTGGGATTGCTATCTCCTTTCTGCGCCGGTTCGATTACGGCATAGGCGCCGCTGCTATCTCGGACGGCCACGAGTGGGGTGCCTTCCAATAACAAGTCCAGGGCTTCCGAAAGCGCATATTCGCCTTCGACGGGATGGGTCCTCACCCCATTTGTCGTTCTGGGAACGAACATGATGTCCACCTCTGCTTGCGCCGCTGCTTGCATAAGGGACTGAGTGGCTTCTCCCGCCTGAATGGAAAAATGAATCTTTCCTTCGTCCGTCTCTTGAGCCTGGATTGATCCCAGTGACACCCCAGCCCCAAGCATTGTCCACACCAGCGCCAGGCGTCGGAAAAGACGAATCCGGGGAAAAACTGAGATCATCTGTAGGGAAGAGTAACATCCAGTTACTCTTAAGGTCGTTTGAGTTGATAAATCGGGTTAAAAAGGAATTCCGTTTTCTCCTTTGAGACGGTCTCCCTACTCTAAAAGAAAACTCGGCTCAAGCATTTTGACAAACAGGCTGCTGTCTCAACTGCGTGAAAACCCAGGCCCTAACGAGGTGCCCCATTGGCTCGGTTTTTCCGCAATCCCATTCAAAATTGATTGGACGCAATTGCAATTCGCGCTACATGTTTCCCTCCAGTTTCCCCCTGCACTCCTCAATCTGCTTTTTAAATCGCTAAACCCGTGCCTCCAGAAAATTCAGAAGAGAACCTTTGGTTTAGAGAGAAGATCCTCCCGCACGAACTCTACCTTCGTAATTGGCTCCTCAGTCGTTACTCAAACGAAGTTGAAGTGGACGATATCATTCAAGATGCGTACCTACGCGTCATTCAATCGAAGAAACGCTGCGAGATGAAGGCTCCCAAGGCCTACCTATTCGCTATTGCTCGCAATATCGCGGTGGATCGAGTTCGCCGGTCGAAAGTTATTCATTTCGATTCTTTAACTGATTTCGATCTTTCAAACGTCATAGATGATGAGGATCCTGCTTCCGAATCGATCGCCCGCAATCAGGAACTTGAGTTCTTAAATAAAGCCATTGAATCCCTTCCCAACCGCTGTCGCCAAATATTCACGCTGAGAAAAGTGTATTCCATGCCACAGAAAGAGATCGCCAAAAAGCTCGGAATCTCCGTCAACACGGTCGCCGCCCAACTAAAAATCGGCTACCGGAAATGCGTCGAATACATGGAGTCAAACGGCTATCTATAATCCAATGCCCAAAGAGTCTAGAGATCCCCTTTCCAAAGAAGAGCGCTTAATCGATGAAGCGGCTCTCGACTGGGTATTAAAGCAAGATTCCGGTCTGTCACCCAATGAACAGGACGCCTTCTTTGACTGGCTGGCTGCGGATCCGAGACATGGCGAATTCCTTTCCATGCACCAGCGAAAATGGAAGCGGCTAGACTTTCTAACCCATTGGCGGCCCGAACACAGCGAAGAAGCTAATCCGAACCTAATCCTTGGCAAACGATGGAAGCCGTCCAAGTTAGTCTGGATCTCTTCAATCGCCGCCGCAGCCTGCATTGCCCTGACGCTTCTGTGGCTCTCTCCAAACAATGAATCAGCCCCCGATTCGAGCGGCATCCTGCCTACAACCGGGACCCTGTCGAGCAACTACCAGTGGCATCAGTTGGAAGACGGGTCGATCGTCGAACTTAATGCAGGCGCTCAAGTCGAGTATCGATTCACCAAGGACGAACGCCGCCTGCACCTACTTTCAGGGGCCGCCCATTTTATTGTGGCGAAAAACCCCAAACGGCCCTTCATCGTCAGCGCTCGCGGCACTCAGGTAAAAGCGGTTGGCACCGCCTTCAACGTCAGTCTGTCAAACGATTCCCTTGAAGTTCTCGTTACTCACGGAATCGTAGAAATGGAACCTCCCGTTCCGAATATTGGATCTTCGGATACAGGAAACTACATCGAAAAACAACCGGCAATCCTCACCGCAGGAGAACGTTCCAAAGTATCGCTCGTAGGAAATTCGATCGATCCCGTTACCGATGTGCCAAACGAAGACGCGATCGAAGACATTCTCGCTTGGAAACACCAGACTCTGGAATTCAAAGCCGCTCCCGTATCCGAGATCGTGGAAAGTTTCGGCCGCTACAATGCCGTATCCATTTCGATCACCGATCCCTCAATCGAAGACCTGCCTCTCACCGCGAAATTCCGATCGGATAACATAGAGGGGTTTCTGCGCCTGCTAGAGCTTACGTTGCCTATCGAGGTCGACAGACTGCCCAACGGCGATTTCAGCCTTTCCAGCAAATCCTGAGCGGTTTCGCTGATCTAATTCATACCCCTTTCAATCAGGAAGACTCGAAGCGGAAGGTCGTGCGCTTGATCCACCACCTGCTCACTCAAAATCAACAATGATTTCATAAAACACTTCCCTATCGGCAATTATTTTTCTTCCCTCTGACTCCAGAATCGCCTGTTCAGAAAGGGCGAGCAATCTATCTACAATATCGCTTATCTTATTAAAGTTAGGCAAACCATCTCGAGAATAATTAATATACTGATTATTGAAAGGCTCTTTCCACTTTCCCCGACTGGGCAATTCGAGAGTGAGAAAATCGGGAATATTCCGCGCTCCGAGAAGAACTCCTATGAGACCTCCGCAGGTCGCTGCCTGATTGTCGCAGTCATATCCTGCTGAGGTCGCTATTCCAACCGTCTTCACGAAATCGCCATCGCCATACAGCAACGCGAGTATGCCACTCAGACCGTTGATGATCGATCCTCCAACGGGATAGGGGATCTCGAAGCCTTCAACCGAATCAAAGTATTTCGCGTGCAGTTTACTCCGCGCGTCCCTCCAAGAATCCCCCGATCCCCGCCATCGGAGGAGATCCTCTATGCCACGTCGAAATGGACTGTTTCGAGGAAGGCTCTCTTTCCCTATATCCACAACATTGGCGATATCGTGCTCAAAAAAGGCCACGCTGTACATGACTCCAAAAGCAATATCCGGATGGATGGCCCATCCATCTGTCGTTATCCGTGCCCCCCACTCCGATCGATCGGCCGCCTGGTCTATCATGCCCGGATAAATCACTCCCCAAATCTCATTCGTTAACTGAGATGTAATCCGATACCAATACTCGTTATTCTCCCGCCTGCCCGTATCCGGAGCTATCAATCCTTGATCCATCAAGTCTCTCGCCTTACGATTGGCCGACCAAATAAACCGATTTACATGCTGTATCCATTCTTGGGTAATTTCCTCGTAATTGAGATCCAGACCGTAGGTTTCCAGCGCATGCAGGGTAACAAATTCTATATCCGTATCATCGTCACTCCAGGCTCCCCCCATCGCATCTGCCATAATACGCGTGTACGACCGGCGATCATCCAGATTCATCTTCAAATTTAGTCTGTTCGCATCTTTGAAGTCAAAGTAGCGATCGATCAAAATGGGAATGGGCTCATCTACATACAGATTTTCGAAAGGGAATCCCATGTAGTTTCCCGCAAGCTGGCCAATCCAGTAGCCGTGGATTTTATCTTTAAGGTCCTCATGGGATATCCGCCTACCGGTTTCGGAAAATCCGCTAAAACAGAAAAGCAATAAAATTATTGATACGAATAAAGCATACTGCCTATAACCTTTCATTGTTCACTAATCCAGTCCAGTCTTGCGATACGAATGCCATCCAGGCCGGGCGTGAGTGCCGCAAGATACATTTGATCCCCATCAAGAATGATTTCTGGCGCAGCAATCGGCAAGTGGCAAACAAAGTTGCGGTCATCGTCTATGCCAAAATATTCCGGGTCATTAGAACGATACACCGAGGTTTGCTGTTTTCCTACGCCATAATTTTGCGTGTGAAACAAATAGTAATAGCCTTTGTGATACACGACTTGAGGGCATTCGAAGTTCCACCATTCGTCACCTGACTGCCCACCTGTCATTACTCGCCGTGGATTCTCAAACTGGACCAAGTCCCTACTCGTTCTTAGCCATACACCATGCTTCCCATTTGGCTGGGCAGAGTAGTAACAATACCACAATGACCCGATTTTCAAAAGCATAGGATCCCGGGCCATTGCCGTTGGCCCTTCGCCAAACAGTCCAGCCACTTCATTAGCAAGCAACTGCTTCTCAAAGACTTTTCCGTCTTTGCTAGTGGCGAGGCAAATGTGCCGGTAATCCCCATAGTACATCCTATACTCTCCATCTACTTTGATGACGTAAGGCGCCTGCATCCCTCCAATCGTTTCCCCAATGGTTCCGTCTCCTTTAAAGGTAATTCCCTCGGGGCTCCAATCTGTTTCGGTAAACCGCGGGCCCTCCCAGCGATGGAATATTCTAGTTCTTCCGGGATATTTGGTTTTGCGAATGCAGGACCAAAGTTGCCAGCTCCCATCTGCCGCCTGCCACACTCCAAAATCCACCGGTTCCTGCTGTTCGCTTGTCCACTTTCCCAAATCCGGATTGGAGGCGACCCGCCACCAATCACCACGCACAACTGGTCTCAATTCAACCGGCTCAACCTCGGCTTCCTCAGACGCTAACACAGGTTTTCGATAATGGGCTCCTAAAAAGCGAATCATCTTCGAACCAAAGAGTTTTTTGGACGTCCCCAGATTGTGATCCAAATCACCTTGAACTGAGTAGTTTGCCTTGATCCCCAGCCCACGTAGATGGTCTATGAAAGGAGGGTGATCGTCATAAAGCCATTCATTTCCTCCAACCGTTAAATATATGGCCATCTGGTTTACTAACTTCTCTCGGTTTCGATTGGCCCAATAGTAAATATTGTCTTCTGGATACGCGACTTGTGAACTAATTGATTTTCCAGAGCCATCCCTTGCCCAATCCAAAGCGCCAGAAAAGGAACCGGCAACACAGAAGAGACTCGGGTACTTAAGAGCAAGCCTCACTGAGCCGCCGCCCCCCATAGAAAATCCGAAAATGGCTCGTCCCTTCCGGTCGGATATCGTGCGGTACCGCTTGTCGATGGCAGGGATCAACTCTTTGATCAGGTGCGTTTCGGACTTCACGTAAGAAATCTCTGAATCACGATAGAGGCTCCAATGTCCTCCATTTACGAATACAATAATCGCTTCTTCAATGTGCCCCGCCTCCATTTCAGGCAATATTATATCCATCATGTAAGCAGACGATTTCTCGTCACCACCAGCACCGTGAAGGAAATACACCACAGAATAATCGCGTTCGGGCTTTTGATTATAGCTCGGAGGCAAGTAGACATTGTAGCCCACCGCTCGATCCATACTCTCACTGTAAACGAAGTCATGAGTAACATGATTCATTTGATCTGGAACATTCCAGCTCCAGGTATTCGGATCATCCGGCCTGCGACCGTCAGGTCGTTCATTTTGGGCAGAAACAATTGCCGTTAAGCTAAAAAGCAGAATCAGAAACGAGTAAGGTCGATGCATAATAAAAACGTTTGCGGAATACGTTAATCAAGACTTCTAAAACAATTATCGATCAAGCGTACGATGTAAACGATCGTCTCTAGTTGGATATATGTTCTGGGTTCGGACAATCCGGCATCCCACAGGCAAACCGATGTCTCCAATGCAATAAAATGAATTTGGGACTCAAACAGGAGCAAAGAACGAAGCAATGGGATCTATCCGACACTCTCTTGGAGAGTGTCCAATAAGTCGATTTCACGAATTGATCGAAAGAGTAGGGCGTGTCGTTGACCCGCCAAATTTGGATGAATGTCGCCTCGGCGAGACGACCTACAATAAAATAGTCAGGAGAATATCGGACTATAGGGTGGTTCGATTGAGACCTATTGGACACTCTCTAAGAAAATCGTTTGCGCCAAGAGCCCTCCAAAAAAAGATAGACTGCGAATTCACGCAGCCTATCTGAACTAAACTACTAACTACTAGAATGAGAAATTGGCACTAAACGTATAGCTCCGAGGCTCCAGGTAGTAATAGAATGGCTCGAGCGATGACGTCGTTACATTGTAGCGAGAAGCAAGCACTTGCTTGTCGTCGTTTTGAAGGAAGTTGTCCACGTTCAATTGCAATCGAACATCCACGCTCTCGTTCATGGCGAATTGATAGCCAAACATCGCATTCGTAAGGAAATAATCGTTCCCTTTAAACACCTGGGCAACGGGATTGTCTATTGTCGCTGGATTGACCCCTAGGATTTGATCCCCTCGGTAGTTGACCCCTCCACCAACGGTGAAACCCTTTAACCCACCTTCCCTGAAAGAATAGGCCGTAAATAGATTGGCATTATAAGGTCGGATATTTGTCTCGGTAAGTCCCTCGTCGGCACGCGTCAGCGCCAACAGATTATCTAAGCCATCTATCAAGTCACCCACTGTGTTGTTTCCAAGGAAACCTGGAGACCGACCTGTGTCATACGACAATCCTCTCGCCGCATTCCATTCCGCGCTGTGCTTATCGAAATAGGCGGCCAGATTATTGCCGAGGTTGGCGACGGCGTTGTCTGTCTTGCTAACGTTTAGCGAAATTCTCCAGCTATCGGTGGGATTCGCGGTGAACTCCAGCTCCCAGCCTTTTGCGGTTTGGTCACGCGTTTCGCGTCCTCCGAAGTGATGGCCATTCGGGTCCTGGGCATCGGTCATGTCCGTGACCGGCCCGTTGTTTAGAATCGTCGTCCATATGGCGTTCACATAGGAAGTGAAGTTTCCGTCGAAGCCTGTAGAGGCGTTTGACTGGGATACGTCGAACGCGGATAGGGTAACGAATGCCTTTTCATCGAGAAGGCGGAGTTTAACACCATAGTCGTAGCCCGTTCCCTTGAGAGCCCCAATTTCGAGATTGGGCCGAAGAATTTCATCTTCCACATACTGGGCTCCCCCTTGAGGCTGGAAATTCGTCGACTTATTGGCAAATAGGCTGAGCCACTCAACATTAGGAACGTGGTAGACAGCGCCGATTGAGTAGGTGTCTCCCTTTTCGGTCTGCGGAAGGCCTGGCTCCCCGAGTCCCGTCGTTTCACCAAGAGAATCGTTAATTCGCGACTGATTGATGATTTCCACTTCATCGCGCCGCACACCCGCCGTGGTAACCAAACTGTTGTTTAAAAACCGGCTCTGCAGGGCGAAGGCGTATGAGTCGATGGTCGTTTCGGACGCATTCCAGTTATTCCGTATCCAGCCCGGCTGAAACTCGTATCCCAATGCTGGATCCACACCGTAGTAAATGCCGCTAGGCAACTCATTCTCCCAGGGATCTGGAAATCCGCGCGATAGCAAATCCGAGGCGAATACGTCTACATGGGCGTCCCGTCCTGCATAGTTGCTATTATTGAACCAAGTGTTCGTATTGGGACGATTCGGAGAAATATTCGTTTCAGCGAAGTTCTGACTGTTGCGGCCTGTTTTGGAAGACTGGGCAAACCCAAGCAACATATGGTCTCCAATCGAATCTGTATCCAGATGGTAGCTCGCTCCAAGTCTTATGTCATCCTGCGTCTGCTCGGTGAGTGAATAGCTAGGAGAAGAACTCGCGATGATCGACCCGGCATAAGGATTAGTGATTATTTGATCGAAATTGAGAGCGCCCGTTCCCTGCCCCGTTGTGTCAGGACCGCCCACCGTCGCGTTGTAGCTGCCATCAGTATTGAATGTTGGCAAGGTAGAGGTAATATCCAGCTTGTAGCCGATACTACTAAATCCCATAACGTTGCGATCCTCACGATCGATCGTCGTCGTAGCAGCGGTCAGATTGACGTTAAAATTCTGCCCAAAACGATGGTCTACGGTAAAGTTGTAGTTGGAGTAGTCCGTAAAGTGCTTCGCTCCGGACCCAATCAAATTGGCTGTGCGTGGGTATTTCGATTCATCGTCCAAAAAGACAGGAGTGTTGTAGCCGGGAAGATTGTTTCCAAACGTCGTTCGATAGTAGCGCTTTCCTTCGTTCCTATCTCCCACATACAGCATCTTACCCGCGAGAGGACCATCCGTGAGCATAACATAGGGATTCCCCAAATGGGCGGTGCGGCGCTCAAAGGTTTGACCTGCTGGAATATCCGCAGTCAAACCATTCGCC
>JAUHWE010000121.1 GCA_030424825.1 Verrucomicrobiia bacterium | reverse complement strand
GCTGAATCAGTCACTATTTGTCGAATACGATACGTTTGATTTTTGCGACTGGCGTCACGAAGTATGGTACCGGTTGACGAGGCGATTGCAAGTGTTGGAAAATCGCTTAGGCCATGGGGTTAAGTTTGCCAAAATCGCCCGTTATGGCTGTGCCAATTATTGTTACCTCGCAGTCGATGAGAACGTGGTTTTCAGAGAATCGGAAGTCCCGATGGGTTGGGGCGTGCTTCGTAGAAAGGGAGGTGTGCTGGAATTAGCGAAGCAAGCGCTTCGCCTTGATTCGAGACAATCGACAAGGCTCAAGTTGCTGGAGCGAATCGCTAAATCGCGAAGTGAGCAACGATTGAACCCACGCCAACGATGAAACAGTAGTAGGCGAAATGAATGAGTTTCCCGCGCGTCACGATGGCGATCATCCATCGGCAGGCGAGGACTCCGGACACGAATGCAGTGATGAAGCCAACGAGGAGAGGTAGAGGGGATACGGAACTATTTGCCATGCCGCCGTCCAATACATCCTTCGCATTTGCTCCAATGATGGGGATGAGAACCATGAGAAACGAGAATCGAGCGACCTTCTTCTTGTCGATCCCAAGCAAGAGGCCAATGGCGATGGTTGAACCGGAACGAGAGATGCCTGGCAGAACCGCGATCGCTTGAGCAATCCCGATTAGGAATGCTTTGGAATGGCTCACTTCGTCTCCGACTTGGGGAGCGTAGTAGGTAAACGCGAGCAAGGCGCCGGTGACCAGAAGCATGCAGCCCACGAGCAGCACATTGTTGCTAAACAAACTCTCAATTTCCTCCTTGAATAGGAGCCCGATGACGACCACGGGAATGGCGGAAATCACAATCTTGAATATATAGTCCGTGGATTCATTCCAGCGAAATTGGAACGCGCCCTTGATGAGTCCGAGAATGTCCCGATGGAATACGACGATCGTGCTGAGAACGGTTGCTCCGTGGACGACGACCGTGAACGTGACGTCGCTGCTCGCTTCGATGCCTAAGAGTGCCTTGCCCAGTTCCAGATGTCCACTGCTGCTGACTGGCAGAAATTCGGTCAGGCCTTGAATGATCCCTAGGATAATGGCTTCGAGCAATGTCATGTTGCGAGCGGATTAGAGCACGATCGGTTTTCTTTGCGAGGCTGAAACAATGGTGAGGGAGTGAGGGATCAGTGGTGGCTAGACGGACTAAAACTACTCTCGGTTCGAGTTAGGCTAACTTAAGCAATTGATTGGCCATCATTTGTGACTGTGAATCGTAGGGAGGCCCGAAAAGATTGAAATGGTTGAGGCAGTGGTAGAGATTGTACACGGTCTTTCTCCGACTGTATCCAGGATCAAGAGGAAAAGTCCTGTTGTAGGCGGCATAGAAATTGGGATGAAACCCTCCAAAGAACTCGGTGAATGCGAGATCGGTTTCCCGATCGCCATAGTAGCAACAGGGGTCGAATACGAACGGTTTTCCATGTGTGTCGAATCCGGTGTTTCCCGACCACAAATCACCGTGAAGAAGGGAAGGAATTGGCGTGTAGCGGGCAAAAAACGCGGGTAGATTTTCTAGCAGTTGAGAACCGTGTTCCAGCTTGAATCCCCTTTCTTTGGCTAGATCCATTTGAAAGCGAAGGCGGTTTTCGCGAAAAAATGAGATCCAATCTTCGGATACGGTGTTGATCTGGAGGGTTTTTCCAATGGTATTGTCTCGATGCCAGCCGAAATGAGGCAGTGCCGTTTTGTGAAGATTAGCGAGTTGCTGGCCAAGTAGTTCCCAGCCTCCCACGGTAGGTTGCCCCACGGGAATATATTCCAGTACCAAATAGGACCGGCCTTCGGCGCTGCCACTGCAGATAGGCTCAGGCGCGCGGATGGGTCCGACGTGCCTCAATTCCTCCAGAGCGGCTTTCTCTTCCTCAAAGTGAATCAGGAAGGATTCCGTATTCTGCTTGAGAAAGTAATGGCCCCTCACGCCGTCAAGCCGCTCTGCTTGGCTGATACAGCCGCCTCGAAGAGGAGTTCGCTTAACGATTTGGAACGGCTGGGATGATACCTTCGAGATTGCCTTTTCAACTTCACTGTAAAACGCCCCTATCATCGTTCGGTTTCTTGGAATAGAGCGTGGAGGGGAAGCGCAGCGCGTGAGTTTCGAACCTACTTCTTCTCCAAATCGAGAATAGATTCCAGAAGTCCATTGCAGCCATCCTCTAGTAGATCGAGAACATGCTCGAATCCTTGGGGACCGCCGTAGTAGGGATCGGGTACTTCCTTATCATCATGATTGCGGCAGAATTCGCAGAAGAGCCGAACTTTTTCCATGGCGGCGGAATGGGGAGCGATTGTCTGGAGGTCGCTCCGGTTGGCATAGTCCATCGCAATAATGAGATCAAATTTCTCAAAGTCCTCGCGACGCACCCCGCGCGCTCTACCAGTCATGGGCAATCCGCGGCGTTTCCCGGCGGCGGACATGCGTGGATCGGGAGAATTCCCGGCATGGGCATCTAGCGTTCCCGCTGAATCACACTGAATCTGGGTGCGACCTGCGTTTACTAGCAGTTGCCGCATTACGTTTTCGGCGGCCGGGGAGCGGCAGATGTTTCCCCAGCAGACGAAGAGGATAGATGTTATTGGTGAGTTGGCGTTTGGCATCAAAAGTGGTCGGTTAATCTTAATATACGCAAGGGCAACAAATTCGCTATTTGAGGCGCATGGTGTGTTTTATCCATTGCTGTTGATTCAAAATCGAATAAATTTTCCCCTATTATGATAGATTCGATTAAAAAGGCGATATTGGCAGGGGTAGGGGCAGCGGCTTTAACGAAAGAGAAAGCGGAAGAGGCGCTCTCTGATTTGGTGGAAAAGGGAAAGATATCGGCGAACGATGCGAAAGAAGCGGCTAAGAAAATTGCCGATGATGGGAAAGAGGAGTTCGAATCTGCCTCGGCTAAGGTGCAAGAAAAATTTGACGAGCTGTTGGACAAAATGGGCCGTAAGCACTCAGCACGTATAGAGGAACTGGAGACGAAGGTTGCCGCATTAGAGGCTCGACTCGCGGATATTGAAGATTCGAAATCCAAAACAGCGAAGTCCAAGTAGGCCTTCGATTTCTCTGCTTTGAATTTTGGAATGTTGAAAATTCGGGCTGATTTTTTACCCGAATTGCCTATTATTTTGAATACGTACAGTGCCGATCAAAACCTTTGAACTGATAGCTAATTTTTCTCGGGCAAAGGAGATTGTCACCGTTCTTGCGAGAAACGGGTTTGCGGATGTTCTCCAGCGCCTGGATCTGCCCCCGCAGATTCTGAGAGCCTTTGGCACATCGGATAAGGAAAAGCTAAGCCAGTGGGAACGCGTCCGCAAAGTGCTCGAGCAACTGGGGCCAACGTTTATCAAATTTGGACAGCTACTGAGCATGCGACCGGATGTCGTACCCGAAGCGTTGATCGATGAGCTTCGAAAATTGCAGGAGAGCGTTCCGCCCGACGCATTCGATGAAGTGCGCCCAGTGATTGAGGACGCCCTCAAATCTCCACTAGAGCAAGTATTCGAATCGATCGATGAGGTTGCCGCTGCTGGCGCTTCGATGGCGCAAGTCCACTTTGCCGTGCTCAAAGACAGCGGAGACTCTGTAGCAGTAAAGGTTCAGCGCCCCAACCTTCGCAAGACGATTGATGCAGACTTCGATATCTTGATGTGGTTTGCGGAACAAGCCCACGAACGCATTGTTGAGCTCAAGCCCTACGATTTACCTGGAGTCGTGGATACCTTGAGACGAGGGCTCGAAAAAGAGATCGATTTTAGATACGAGGCGCGAAGCATGTCGTTCTTCTCCATCCAGAACCCTTATCCGGAATCGATTCACGCGCCAAAAGTTTACGAAGACTTTTCCTCCAAGCGGGTTCTCGTGATGGAGCGGATTGAAGGGATGCGGCTTTCGGAGCTGATGCAAGACGCCGAGGAATCGAAGGAACTTGCCAAGAACGGTTCGAAATCACTTTTCCATCAAATCCTAATATCGGGATTTTTTCATGCCGATCCTCATGGCGGAAATCTGAGACTACAGCCGGATGGTCGATTGTGCCTGCTCGATTGGGGACTGGTAGGTCAGCTCACAACCCGGATGCGGTATGGGTTGGTGGATCTTTTCCACGCCTTTATCAAAGGGAATGCCGAGCGCGTTGTACGCACTGCCGTGAATCTAGCTGATTCGGGGTCTCCCGTTGATGAGCGCTCAATGGAAAGGGAGGTTATGGTGGCGATGCGGGAGCACTATAATCCTGAGACGGGCGTGGGAAATATTGGGAGAGCGATTCTCCAGTTGCTGTATATTTTTGGCCGGAACGGAATCGATTTGGCACGCGACTATTCTCTCACAGCCAAGGCGATTCTGTGTGTAGAAGAGATGGGGACGACGCTAGATTCAAAATTCAACCTGAAAGAAGCATTCGAGCCAGTCCTGATCGATTTGATGAAAGAGAGACGGAATCCAGCCCGTCTCCTCAAAGAGGCTCGATATAGTGCCATGCAAGGAATGCAGTATTTGCAAAGTCTCCCAGACGAACTGCGACGCATTCTAAAGAAGATCGAGAAGGATAGCCTGAAGGTGAATCTTCAGCACAAGGGCCTCGAAGAACTGGACTACACGATTAGCGACGCCAGCAATAAGATCACTTTAGGGATTATCATCGGTTGTCTCATTGTGGGTTCTTCTTTGGTGATTACGACCGACATTCCTCCTTTGCTTTTTGGAATTCCGGTAATTGGCTGGGTTGGTTACGTGATCTCGATGATTTTGGGAATCTGGGTAGCTTTCGACATTATCAGGGGCGGAAAACGGTAAAAGATTGTGATGGAATCAGAGATTCCCTGGGTATAGAAAGTCCTGATAGACGGATTATAAAGTAAGCGTCCGTCCTGCCCCGTCTAGTATTTGAGGCTTCGAGCTGATATTGTGCTCTGATGGCAAGAATTGAAACGGAACGCTGCTACGTCTACGGAGGCGTGGTGGATCTGCGCAAGGGAGCCGACGGCCTTCGCTCCTTGGTCGGCGAAGCCGAGCAAGGCGTGCTTTACCTTTTCTCCAATCGGACCCGAGCCTTGCTTAAATTCCTTTCGGTCGATGCGACTGGCGTGTTCTGCGGCACGCGCCGGCTGCACCACAGCCGCTTCGACTGGCCTGAGAGCCCGGCAGGCAGGCAAAAGCTCACTGCCGACGAGCTGGCCTGCCTGCTGATCGGCGGCGACGTGAAAAAGCTTCGCTTCAAGAAGGTTTTGACTGGCAATCAGGCTTAGCGCGTGTATCCGTATTCATCGGATGCTTACGCTTGAGGAGCAGTCGAGGCGAGTTGAGAAGCTGGAGGTCGAAGTACGCGACCTTTCAAGCGAGAATCGCTATCTCAAGCGGCAGCTTGAAGCTCTTAAGCGCAAGTTCTTCGGCTCGCCCGCGAGCGAGAGGATATCCGACGAGCAGCTCTCACTGGCCCTGGCCCAGCTCGACGATGAGGAGGCCGAACAGGCGGCGACTGAAAAGGAGGTCATCGGCTACGCCCGCCGCAGGCCCCGGCCCGCCGAGGCGATAGCCAGGCTGCCCGAGGATATCGAGACACTAACCCATGAGATCGTTCCCGACGAGGTGATCGAAAAGCCCGACGCTTACGAGCGTATCGGCGAGGAGACTACCAGGGAGCTCGACGTGGTTCCAATGAAGTTCGTCATGCGCGTGACCGTGAGGCCCAAGTTCAAGCGCAAGGCCGATCCGGACGCCGTCCCCTTCGCCGCGCCGCTTCCGCCGCGCCTGGTCCCGGGCGGCATTCCCGCGGCCGGGCTGGTCGCCCAGCTCATCGTCTGGAAGTACGCCGACCACATGCCGCTGTACCGTCTGGAGAGGGTCTTCCGCGAGCGCTTCGGCGTGCGGATCGCGCGCCAGCGCATGTGCGACTGGATCGGCTACGCGGTCGAGAGCTGGCTTTCGATAATCTACCGCTCCATTCGAAACGGGCTGGTCTCGGGCGACTATCTCCAGATGGACGAGACACCGATCCGCTATCTGGATACGGAGCGGAAAGGGAGAAGCCACAAAGGATACTTCTGGGTCTTCGGACGCCCGAAGGGCGACGTCTGCTTCGACTGGCGCCTTGACCGCGGCCACGCCGCCGCCAAGGAGATCGTGTCGGGCTTCTCGGGGCTGCTTCAAGGCGACGGCTACCAGGCCTACGACGCGGCGAGCGAGAGCCGCCCGATCGTCCAGC
Organism: Verrucomicrobiia bacterium; assembly: GCA_030424825.1. GTDB lineage: Bacteria > Verrucomicrobiota > Verrucomicrobiia > Opitutales > Opitutaceae > Pelagisphaera. The sequence goes on along the minus strand of JAUHWE010000121.1, from coordinate 3,814 downwards.
TCGGATGCTGGGCGCATGCCAGGCGCAAGTTCTACGACGCCTGGAAAGGCGGGGAGGGCGAGGCAGTCCGCTACCTTCTTCCGATTCGGAAACTCTACGAAATCGAGAGCGCTCTGCCCGAAGACGCCGGGCAAAGGGCCGAAGGGCGAAAGAGAAAAACCCTTCCTGTCCTCAACGAGATCGAAAGGCTCCTCGAGCAGGAAGCCGACCGCTATCCCGCCAGAAGCGGAATGGCCAGCGCGGTAGGCTACGCCCGCAACCAGTGGGGCAAGCTGGTCGCCTACGTCGACCACGGGAGGGCCCGCATCGACAACAACTTGACCGAGCAAGCGATCCGCCCCTGCAAACTCGGGGCCAAGAACTGGCTTTTCGTGGGGAGCCCGGAGGCTGGCAAGACCAGCGCGGTGATCTACACGATCCTGGAAAGCTGCAGGCGACGCGGCATAGAGCCGATGGCCTACTTGACCGACGTGCTCAGGCGGCTGCCTTCCACGACCAACTTCGAGGCAGAGAATCTCACCCCGAAAAACTGGAAGAAAACCCAAGTCAAGACGGGATAGGACGGACGGATACATTATAAACGCCAGCGTGTTCTTCGAGTCTATTCTTTCTTCTGGCTTCGAATAGGCGACTGTGTGTGTTTGAATTTTGTAAGTCCCTAATTGTAAACAAGTAGCGTGTCGCGTTGAAGCCTCGGCTTCAGTCTACTGCTTCCAGACAGTTAAAACTGACACTTTCCGTTAAAGTAAAAAATTTGTTAGCCGTAAATATAGTGTAAATACGACTATTATGGGCACCAAACTAAAAATCCGTTCAACCATCGAAAAGTCTGAAAAAGCACCGCTCTTGAGGGCGAAAAACTGGGATAGACCGACGATATCAACTCTTGGAAACGAGAAGAAACGCTTGGAGCTCCGTCTCGAAATCAAGAGTGCTCCGTCTGGCGAGTCAAAGGTGCGGATGTCGAGACACTACCTCCTGAAGGAGGAAAAGTCCTTTACTGAGGCAGAGGCGATAGCCTTGAAAGAGAAACGCCAGCATTACAGGAACATGTTTGAATCGGTTTCAAATCGATAATTGCGATTCGAAGCCGAATTCCCTCAAACGTCCTGGTGAGCGAAGCGGCTAAAACTGGCCCGAAGTGTAGTAATTGATCCGATTGATCAGGGCTTTGGCCTCACGCGGTAATTCAAACCAGTCACTTAGGACGATTTCCGGAGCGTTGTACTCCGTATTGTAGAATACTTTTGTGGCTAAATTATCAGGCTTTACCCAACCGCCCTTGACGGAAACGCCAGCGTAAAGTCCTTTGGTTGTGGTATATACCAATATATTGGCGTTCTTGTAGTCGTCGCCCTCTTTCCTTTCTGATAGCACGCCTACCGGTCCAGCGACGGCAGCTGCGTCGGCACTTAAGTCGAAGCGACCCGTGTAGGCTCGACGCACCGTGGCTTCGTCCATGATCACATAGACGGTGTCAATCTCCTTGGCTCCAATTTGAAATCCTAGGTTCGCCCCACCGGTTGAAACGAAAGCGGGTACACCCCACTCGCCATTTAGAGGGTTTTTCGCAACGAGAACCCCTCGTCCCCCATGTCCACCGAGGAAGAACCCAGCCCGATAGTTTAGTGTCAGAATAATTCCCTTGGCCTGTTGCAAGATGGAAGCAGGGATTCTGGTTTCCGGCTTTGCCATGATTTCTTCGAGAGCGTACTCGCTATTGATGATGCGTGTAACGAGGCTTTCTCGTTTGGGAGCGGCAATTAGGGCACTGCTTGCGACTATTGAAAGCGTAAGCGTGACTATGAGTGTCCGGAAAATACGGTTCATGGTGTATGAGATGAGCGGTCTAAGCGGGAAGTTCCCTTTTTGATGAAAGTAGAATTTTGGAAAAATTGAGGACTAGCGACTAGGATTGCAATAGAAGAGCGCCGAATTGGGGGCTGATCGCCGCTCCTTAGTCAGAAATTGGCGTGGGATTGTCAGGATTGGTACTGTTTTTACCGGCCTTTTTAGAGGATCTAGTCCGAGGACTTAGCTTCTAATCTGTCCATCTCCAACGATCTTATATTTGTAGGTGCAGAGTTCTCGCAACCCCATTGGTCCTCGAGCGTGTAATTTGTCGGTGGAAATACCGATCTCTGCTCCAAAGCCAAATTCGAAGCCATCTGTAAATCGAGTACTTACGTTCCAGTAGACGGTTGCGGAGTCGACGCCGTTTAAAAAGCACTCAGCCGCACTAGTATCAGTAGTCAGAATACAATCGCTATGTGAGCTCCCGTATTTGTTTATGAATGCGATCGCATCCTCGATGGAATCGACAACTTTGACAGACAAGATGAGATCGAGGTACTCGGTGCTCCAGTCTTCGTCGGTCGCGGGGTGCGATTCGATTCCGTGATTGTCCAGAATCGATTTTGCGGATTGGTCTGCCCGCAGCTCCACTCCCTCATCTTTCAACGCTTGAGCAATAACGGGAAGCGCCTCGGGAGCGGCCTCCTTGTGAATGAGAAGGTTCTCCGCCGCATTGCATACGCCCGGTTTCTGGCACTTTGAGTTGACGATCACATTCTTTGCTTGTTCGACGTTGAGCGACTTGTCGGCGTAGAGCGTGCAAATTCCGTCGTAGTGCTTGATCACGGGAATGTGGCTATTCTCGGAAACGAAACGAATTAAGCCTTCGCCTCCTCTGGGGATAATGCACTGAACCTGCTGGTTCAGTTTGAGCAGCGTGTTCAGGGCCGCTCGATCTTTCGTGGGAATGAATTGAGAGGCTTTCTCCGGCAGTCCGCTTTCTTCGAGAGCTTGGGTTACGAGTTTTGCGAGTGCGATGTTCGTGTGATAGGCTTCTTTTCCACCTCTCAAAATACTGGCGTTGCCGGACTTGAGACAAAGAATTGCACAGTCGATTGTCACATTGGGTCGAGATTCGTAGATAATGCCGATCACGCCAATGGGAACGCTGACTTTCTCGATTTTGAATCCCTGAGGGTGGTCATAGGTTTCGAGAAGTTGCCCGAGAGGGTCCGGAAGCGCGGCGACTTGTCGGGCCCCCGCCACCATGTCGGAAATCATGCGATCGCTCAGTTCGAGCCGTTTGAGCATAGCCTGGGTGATCCCGTTGTCTTCCGCGGCTGCTAGGTCTTTGGCATTTTCTTCGCGTAGGGAATCCACATTTTCTTCGATCAATTCCGCCAGTCGTAGAATTGACTGGTTTTTCTGTTCAGTGGGCGCGTTCGCGAGGATTAGGGACGATTCCCGAGCGTCGATGGCAATTGTCTTAACCAGCGCTTCGATGTCTATGGCATCTGTTGTCATATCTGTATTGGACGTTAAAGGGAGCGGACGATGTCCACGGGAAGGGTTTCTGGCAAACTTTTCTTACATTCTCTAGCCCTGCCTAATGAGAATCGTTTGAAATATAACAAAGTAGACCTAGAAGAGACGAAGGAATCGGCCGAGGGAGTTCAGTGGAAGACTGATTGATCAAGCTTGGATTAAATCATGTTTAGCATTCGCTCGCGGACCTCACTCGGACGAGCTCTTTAGCCCTCAACCGTAGAGTGGAAGGTATCGCTCTTTTAAATACCGAATCAGGCTCCGGTGGGACAGTTCCCCACCAGTAGCTCTGAGACTGAGCTCTTTAAGTCCATAGCGTTTACCGTGCTGATGAACGCTCGTTCTTAGCCAGGATAGGAGAGGGGCGAAATTGCCCTCGGCGATGTTCTCTTCTAGGTCTGGTAGCTGGTCCTTTGCGGTGTACCACAATTGAGCGGCGAGCATATTTCCCAGACAATAGCTAGGGAAGTATCCG
>JAUHWE010000120.1 GCA_030424825.1 Verrucomicrobiia bacterium | reverse complement strand
ACTATTTGTGAATTTAATTTCTTTAGGCCATGAAAACTGAACCCGAGATTGAAATTGCAGCTTCCGTCAAAGGCGAGAGCTCTAAAGGCTGGACTAGGCTCTACCTGATTGTGGTAGCCGCTCTGGCGGGTCAGATCGCTTTTTATGCCTGGCTGACCAAGACCTTTCAGTAGTTCGAGTTCCACTAGATATGAGCGGAATCGATATTATTGTTATGGGGGCAACCCTATTTGCTATCGTCTTCTTCGGTGTCTGGATGACGCGTAATGACCAGAAGCTGGACGAATTTCTAAAGGGAAGCTCCAATAGTTGGGGGACGATCGGACTGTCTGTGATGGCCACTCAAGCCAGCGCGATCACCTTCCTTTCTACGCCCGGTTTGGCCTACGATAGCGGAATGGCTTTTGTGCAGAACTACTTTGGCATGCCGTTGGCGCTCATACTGATCGCCATCGTCTTCGTGCCCATGTACTACAAGCTTGAGCTATGCTCGGTATACGAATTTCTCGAGCATCGTTTTGATTCTAAAACGCGTACGTTGGGTAGCGTGATATTCCTGATCCAGCGGGGATTTTCTGCGGGAATCACCATTTATGCGCCGTCGATCATTCTGACCAGCGTGCTTGGCTGGGACATGAATACGACCGTTATTGGCGTCGGTCTGGCCGTGGTCATTTACACCGTGACCGGAGGTTCCCATGCGGTAAGTCTTACGCACAAGTATCAAATGACGGTAATACTCACCGGAATGGCGGTCGCGTTCGGTATTGTAGTATACAAAATTTCAGGACATGCGGGGTTCAAGGAAAATTTGAGCATCGCCGGAGCGCTGGGGCACCTGAACGTGGTTGATCTCTCATTCGATTTGGATAAGCGGTACACGCTTTGGTCGGGTTTGCTCGGCGGGTTCTTTCTTTCTCTCTCGTACTTTGGGACGGACCAATCGCAGGCTCAGCGGTACATGTCTGGGCAGTCAGTTCGGGATAGCCGCTTGGGATTGATGTTCAACGCTTTGCTGAAGGTTCCGATGCAGTTCATGATTCTGCTGCTTGGGGTTCTCGTATTCGTTTTCTATCAATGGGAAAAGCCGCCGGCGACTTTCCTTCCCGGTTCTATGACCGAGGCAGCGGTGGTTGCTGATGCAGATACTTACCGGGAGTACGAGGATGCATTCACAAGCAATTTCGAGAGTCAGCAGACTGCAATGCAGGATTTTGTCGGCGCTCTGCGCGAAGGGGACAAGCTGCAGGTGGAATCAATCAAGCAAGAGCTGAAGGTCGCGGGTGAAGCGATCAAGCAATCACGGGCAGATTTAAAGACGCATATCGCCACCATTACCGGCCAGGAAAGTATGAAGGAAACCGATTACGTCTTTATCCACTTCGTCCTGAATGAGCTTCCTATCGGACTGATTGGATTACTGATTGCGGTCATCCTAAGTGCTGCGATGTCGTCTACTGCATCGGAGCTGAGCGCTTTGGCAACCATCTCGACGGTTGATTTCTACCAAAACCATTTCAGCAAGAACGAGTCGGACGCGCATTATAAAACGGTATCTCGCGTCTTCACGGGAATCTGGGGAGGCCTTGCCATTCTCTTTGCGCTTTTCGCCAGCATGGTAGAAAGCCTGATCGAAGCGGTGAACATTGTTGGCTCCCTTTTTTACGGAACCGTGCTCGGGCTTTTTCTTGCCGCCTTTTTTATTCGCCGCATCGGTGCCCACGCAGCCTTTGTTGCGGCGATTATCGCTCAACTGTCTGTATTGTTCATGTACTTCTCAGATATCGTCGAGATCGGGTACCTCTGGTATAATATGATCGCTTGCGGTTTGGTAATTGTATTGAGCCTAATAATACAACCTGTGATAGGAGGTAAGAAGGTCTAGTGTCGTCCCCCGTCATTTGTTTTGGCCAGCAACCCTGTGGGATTTTTCCCAACCGGTTTGTTTTTTCGAAAATCAAAACCGCCCGGCGGTTGCAGTCTGACATTGGAGGGAAGATCGTCTTCTTCCTGCACGATAGCGATCACGATTACCGAGAAACGTGTGCTAGCCTCGTCAATCGGCATACCGGAAAGACTGAGAAAATCAACTTCGAGTTTGCGAACAAAATCCAGAAATTGTATTCCCCCTTGTATTGCAAATCGATCGCCTCGGGGTGGAAAGAGAAAACACGACGCTGTTTGCCGAATTTAGTCGATGCAAAGCTGGTGGAAATATTCGATTCGGTAGACACATCGAATGTTACCGAGTTTTGTGTGGAGATGTATGGAAGAATGGGTTTGCTCGAAGGGATCGAAGTCGTGCGTTCGAGCGATCCTGAGTTGAGAGAAAAGGCGATTGATGTGGATGACTATTTCTTGGATACGCCATTCGAAGGGGAAATCGTTCGAGCTCGCCGACGTGAAGATGGCTACTGTCTCTTTAAGGGTGGTGATAAGTTTATCCCCGTAGACGTCCCTGTCGTTGAGAAATCGATGATCAGCCCCGCTCGCGATACCCGCCTCTGCTGGATGCAATCCGTGGTGAATTGTACGCACTATATTGCAGGAGAGGGGGAAATTCAGTACTTGAATAAGGACGACGCTCCTGAGATTGAATTCGTGCAACGCGAATTTATTGAACGATCAGGAGATGCATACGCGGAATGGAAACATGACTGGTAGCCGAATTTTAGTTTTTGGAGCCCACCCGGACGATATAGAGTTTGGATGTGGCGCGGTTCTTTTGGATGCGGCGGCTAAAGGAGCCAAGATCGATCTTGTGGTTCTGTCTCGTGGAGAAGCGGGAACGCACGGGAATAGATCGATTCGCGAAAAAGAAGCCCTCAATGCGGCGCACTTGCTGGGAGCCGAGCTCCATTTTGCGACGACACCAGGGGATACTCGGCTTCAGGCTGACTTGGAAATCAAACTTCTCGCAGCCAAGGAGATTCGGCGCCTCAAACCGGATCTGGTCTTTGCTCCTTCGGGTCATTTGAACCAGCATCCGGATCATCGGGAAACCAGTCGCGTTGTTCGAGATGCCAATCGCCTAGCGCGTTATGGAAAGACTCCGGGCCTCGAGAATTGGGAGCCCCATGCGACGAAAGCCCTTTTGTTTTACGACATTTCCATTGAGGCGGCTGGAACGGATGGCTTAGTCCCTTTTTTGGTAGACGTGTCATCGCAAGTGGAGAAGTGGACGGATCTGATGAAGTGCCATGAGAGCCAGACCGGCAATCTCGACTATGTCGACCTGCAACTTTCACGGGCTCGGGTGCTGGGAATCCAGGCCGGGGTAGCATCCGCCCTGCGACTGTATTCGGAGGGGCCTTTGTTGTGGAGCTCGATTGAAACGGTTCTCTCTGCCAGAGGGCCACGATTGTAAGTTTTCGTGGGGATGGGAAAACCGCTCAATATCGCCTTACTTTGCCATCCGACTGTGGGGGGTAGTGGCATTCTGGCCACAGAGCTCGGGCATCGACTGGCGGATCTGGGTCACGAGATATATCTTATCTCCGAGCGCCCACCGTTTCGGTTGAGAAATGACCATCCTCGTATTCACTTTTGCGAGTCAACTCCGGTAGAATTCCCGCTTTTCAAAAGTCCTGACCACACACTGCCCCTCGCGACTCGGATCGCGGAGGTTTGCGCGAACCACCATATCGACCTCATTCATGCCCATTATGCCATACCGCATACGGCGGCGGCTTGGATCGCCAAGGAATTGATTGGCAAGGCGGCTCCGCCGATCATTACTACGCTGCATGGTACAGATATTATTTACCTGGGGGCGATGGAGGAATATCGCCCATTGCTTCAGCATGTGCTTCAGGCTTCTGATTTGGTGACTTGTGTGTCGCGGAATTTGAAGGAACGCACGGAGCAGCTCTTTCAATTGGATGCTGAGATTGAGGTTATACCCAATTTTTTCGAGCCCAAACCCATTACGCGTTCCCGAGAGGACATCCGAGCCTCTCTGGATGTAGGCGATGGGGTACTGGCAATTCATGCTTCGAATCTCCGTTCGATCAAACGGATCGATCTGATGCTGGATGCGTTTAAGATAGCGATATCGCGCTGTGATGTGAAGCTTTTGATCTTGGCGGGAGCAGACACGGATCGAATTCGACCGGAAATCGAAAAACGGGATATTGAAAGCCATGTGCGCATCGTGGATGATGTGTATGAGGTAGACAACTACTACGCCGCTTCGGATTTCACACTCTACACATCCGAGTACGAAAGCTTTTGTTTAGGGATTCTGGAGGGAATGCGTCATGGATTACCGAGCGTGTCCTTTGCCGTCGGAGGAATTCCCGAAGTGGTGGTTCACGACAAGACAGGAATTCTAGTCCCCTTTGGAGACGTGGATTTGCTGAGCGAATCTATTGCCCAATTAACAGAGAATCGGGATCGGCGAAAGGAAATGGGAGCTCTGGCTAAAGCGAGGGCCGAAAAAGAATTTTCCGCGGAGACGATTGTCGATTCGTATTTGGGGGCGTATCAAAAAGTTTTGGGTCTTTCGTAGGGCTGGCGCTTGCGCCATGCCGCGTTAGTTAGATACTTGTCAATGCGGCACAGCGCAAGCACTGGCCCTACGCTTGGCATTGCTGCAGACCCTCTCGAACTCCGCCATGTGATCATTCCTTTTATTGGAGATGGAGTCATTACCTTGGATTGCTTTTTCTCACGGTTCGTTCACATTGGATGCTATGAAATTCCTTTTGCTCGCTTTTGCTGTCTCAATACCCCTTTCACTCACCGCTCAGAAATACCCGTCCAAGGACTGGCAAATCGCGACCGCGACATTGGCTGCTCCGGAATTAGACCGTGGAAACGCCACGGTGCTCGGATATGAAAGTGACGGCGAAATAGCAGTTATCCGTCAGGGCACGAACGATCTCATCTGCCTCGCTGACGATCCTAGCAGAAAAGGATTTAGCGTCGCCTGCTATCATAAAAGCCTGGAGCCTTTCATGGCTCGTGGAAGGGAACTGAAAGCGGAAGGCAAGTCGTCCGAGGAAATATTCAATATTCGCGAAGAAGAGGCGAAAGCGGGAACGCTGGAGATGCCTGAACGAGCTCTGCTCAATGTGCTCACGGGACAGGTGAATGAGACGACGTTGGAAGTCGAAAAGACACACCTGAGGTACGTGTTCTACATTCCGTTTGCCACGGCAGAAAGTACGGGTCTGCCCTTGGCCCCGATTTCGCCGGGCGCTCCCTGGATCATGAATCCAGGTACCCACAGGGCCCACATCATGATCACCCCTCCAAAAGACTAACTAGCTCTCAGCCTTTGATCTCGCGCTCAAGTACTTCTTGCAGGGTTTCTTTGGCAACGATCCCGGAGTGGCGCCATTTTTCTTTGCCGTTTACGAAAAGAACGAAAACAGGAACTCCTTGAACGGAGTAGCTGCTCGCAATTTTGGGATTCGCATCCACGTCGATTTTAAGAATGGTCGCCTTCCCTTTGTACTCTGAGCTAAGGGAATCCATGATGGGCTCCATTTGTTTGCAAGGAGCGCACCACTGCGTTTGAAAGTCGATCAAGGCGACTCGGCTGCTCTCAATTTTGCTGGCAAAGTCCGTTGGGCTGATGGATGGAGTGAGCTTTGTGGATACAGGCTCGGACTTTTCTAAGGGATACTCTGCTTTGTTCCAAGCGCCGATGCCCCCCAAGAGATTGTATACCTTGCTAAATCCGTTTTCGCTCATGGTCTTGGCCGCTTGCGAACTTCGACCTCCAGAGCGGCAGTAGACATAGATGGGCTTGTCCTTCTGCATATAGTTGAGCTTTCGCTCGAAATCCTCGTCGTAAATATTGAGTACGCTCGCTCCTGGGATTTTTCCTTGAGCCACCTCGTCGGGTGTTCTCACATCCAGTAAGATGCCTTCGCCGTTATCGACGAGGGCCTTGAAGTCTTCTACCGAGACGTTTTCGATGGGCGTGTCCGCAAAGGCGGTCCCGGCAGCTAAAAGCAAAATGGTGATAGATCGGCTCAAGAACGTTTGCATGGTGGGATTGATTGGATGGTTGATGGTTCTGGAGAGCTTGCAGGAAAAAAGGATTGGGGGCGAATCAATTCGAGGGTGCCTCAATTCGATTCTGGGTTGAACTGCAGGGACAAGCTACTTAGGAAGGGTGGTTTGAATAGTTGCCTTAAGATCGTTTCGGTATTGCTTGTGTGTTTTAAACCCTCAGGTGATTAGCCTATTCGATTCGAGAGACCATCCAAGGTCACCCATTTAGGAGAAGAAGATAGCGAATATTATGGAATACAGAAGAATGGGACGAACGGGACTGAAGGTTTCCGAGCTGTGTTTGGGGACGATGACGTTTGGGAAGTACACAGACATGCGTGAGGCAGAGCGACTCGTTGATCTTTCTTTCGATGCGGGCGTAAACTTTATCGACACTGCGGACGCTTATGGGGCAGGGGATTCGGAATCGTATCTCGGGAGAATTTTAAAGCAGCGCCGGGATGAGGTTGTGCTAGCGACGAAATTCTTCAACCCGATGGGGCCGGGAATCAATGATTCCGGGATGAGCCGTGTTCGAATCTTCAAGGCGATTGAAGCGAGTCTGCAACGATTGAAGACGGACTATATTGATCTTTATTATATCCATCACGTCGATACGGAAACTCCCCTGGAAGAGATGCTGGAGGCCTTGAACGATTTGGTTCGGTCAGGAAAAGTTCGTTACATCGCCTGTAGCAATTACGAGGCTTGGCGTTTGATGGAGTCGCTTTGGATCAGCGACAGCCGTCAGTGGGCACGCTTCGAGTGCTATCAGCCCCAGTACAATCTTGTGATTCGGGATATCGAGGAAGAGCTGGTGCCGTTGTGTGAATACAAGGGGTTGGGAATCGTTACATGGAGTCCACTGGCGAATGGTTTTCTCACCGGAAAGTATAGAGGTCAGGGGAGGGTGTTAAAAGGAACGCGTTCGGAAGATAATTGGGTTTATAATCCGGATTTCTTTGCGGCGAATGCGGAGGAGACTTTGGATGTTGTCTTGGAAGTTGCGAAAGAGTTGAATGCATCACCGGCTCAGGTCGCAACACGCTGGATACTGGAGCAACCGGCGATGACTTCCGTTATTGTGGGTGCCAGGAACTGCGAGCAATTTAGAGAAAACATTGGCGCAAGTCGCATTCGGTTTTCTCCTGAGCAACTCGATCGGCTCAACAACGTATCCAAGCTTAAGGATCGCTACCCCAAATCGATGGAGTGGAACATGAGCGAGCGACGAGCCAATGCGGTAAAAATGCCTCGTCTCGAGGACTAGAATCTATTCAACGATAAAACGAAAACTATGAGTGTAGCAATTATTACAGGGGGTGGTTCCGGCATTGGTAAAAGTGTCGCGATCGCATTGGGGAAAGCGGGATATTCCGTTTCATTAGCGGGAAGGCGCCAGGAGGCGCTTGATGCGGTGGCGAGCGCTATTTCCGAAGCGGGGGGCAGCGCAGTGGCGATCCAAACGGATGTCACAGATCCGAAATCTGTGGATGCGCTCTTTTCAAAAACCGTGGAAGCCTTCGGGCGAGTGGATCTGCTTTTCAATAACGCGGGCATGTTCGGCAGTGCAGCGCTCCTCGAGGACCTGACACCCGAAGACTGGAAAGCCGTGGTCGATGTGAATTTAACCGGAGCCTTCCTGTGTACGCAGGCTGCTTTTCGGGTGATGAAAGCTCAAGACCCTCGCGGGGGGCGTATCATCAACAACGGATCGATTTCATCGCAGACTCCAAGACCGAATTCAGCGCCTTATACGGCGACCAAGCATGCCATCACGGGACTGACTAAGTCTACCTCGCTCGATGGTCGAAAATACGATATTGCCTGTGGTCAAATCGATATCGGCAATGCGAAAACAGATTTGACCACTAAGATGGGAAAAGGGGTGCCTCAAGCGGATCTCTCAACCATGGTAGAGCCGACCATGTCGGTTGAGAACGTGGCCAACGCCGTACTCTATATGGCGAGTCTGCCTCTGGATGCGAATGTCCTCACCATGACCGTGATGAGTACTAAGATGCCGTTTGTGGGTAGGGGTTAGGTTGATCGCTGCGTTTGTTAGGTTTGGCAAAAACGTCCAAGGATCTCGTAGTGAGGCTTCGCTTTGCGCTTAACTTCCGACTTGGAAATAAAACTCATATCTTCGTATTCGAATCCTGGGGAAACGGCTTCACTGATTAGTCCGAAATCACCAGAAACCAATTCACTGGCTTTCCACCAGCCCGAGGGGACCACCAGTTGCAGTTGCTGACCTTGGTCAACCTCGGGTCCCAGAATGGTCTGGCTGAGTACGCCTTCGGGAGAAACGAGGGTGTATTTGATGGGGGCTCCCAGTTGGAACAGATGGATAATAGCGGATTGGTTTTTATGTAGATGCCCAATCGGTGAATCGCGCGTTAGCAAGTAGTATATGCAGGTTAGCAGTTTTCTATCAGCTCCCTCGGGTCCAATCTTGGCGCTAATATCTGATTCGTAGGTACGCCTAAAGTAACCACCTTCAGGGTGCGGTTCAAGTTGGAGTGAATCAATTAGAGTTTGAGCGGCTTTCATAAAAAAGAGCTTGGTCGAAGGGATCGCATGGTCGCGATCGCTTTCGAGCAAGCCCCAGTGAAGACGAAGCTATGATTACGCAGCTTGTTCTTGAGGAATCGAGACTGTGGTGCTGGCTTTCTGGCTCGCCTGATAGTGGATGATGAGGATCAAGGCGATCGGTACACCATAGTCGCCCCAGCGTTCTATGAATTCGAATATATTGAGTAGGCCACCATCGGTAATGTAGAGAAACTCAGTGACAACCTTCCACGCAAAGACGAACCATAGGATGGGGAGTATGGGTAGGGCGAATACGACGACACCGAGAATGATCTCAAACCAGCCAACGGCTTTGATAAAGCCTACATCGGCCGGTAATCCGATCGAGGAAAAGTGGTTGATCAGCATGTCTTTCTCAACAAAGGCTCCAAACCCTCCATGACCGATAAGGAGTAAAGCTATCGTGAGTCGACATATGAAATGCAGTACGCCGATTTTGTCGGCGTCGAGTTTCGGTTCGGTATAGCCGGAAAACCAGTCTTTCCATTTCATGGCAATCGCTCCCCCCATGATGAGGAGCATTAGTGGAGGTAGGAAATTGCCTGCCCGTTCCCAGAATTCCCAAGTTCCGGGCGTGCCGGAAATTGGCCGAAGAATTGCCGTCCAGAGGGCCCAAACCAGCATCCACATGATGATTATGCGGCGCGGCTTTATCAGAAGGAGAATGGCCATGATGATATCGAAGGCGCCGATGATGGGCATCAGGTTCCATGCAATGTTGTCCGAGATTCCTTGCGACCGGAAAAAGGGAAGCCAGCCTTCTTTGGTGATGACACCCCAGGCACCATGTCCGATGAAGCAGCATGCAGCGGTAATCCGGAGTACCCAGTGAAGGCGGGTTTGCAGTTGTTCGACAGAGTTCGGTTTGAGAAATGAGTCTGACATAGAGGGACAGTTTTTTGGGATGATTGTGTTAGTATGGAGAAATTAGAAAAAGATTCGAAAGGCCGAACTAGCGGTCCATCCTTTGAAGACGTTGATGCCATTTGCGGTTTCAATGTCGTCGTATTCAATTCCTGATACGATTTTCATATTGTCGCCACAAAAATAGTAGTTGACGCCAAAGTACAAGTTGTGGTGGACGTCGCCGCGACCCCCCGTTAGGGACATGTCTGCCTCTCCTCTGTCTCCCGCCGAGCGGGCATAGCGGCTATTGAGTCGAATGCCCTCTGGCGAATCGGCGTTTTGATACTGGTATCGTGTCACGAGCTTGAGCTTGTCTTCGACCAGCCAACGCATCGGCATGAAGGACAATCCCCAGAAATCGCCGTCACGATCTGGATTCGTGGTGGCTCCATTCCTGCCGGCGCCGAGAGTTGTATGGATTTCCCAAGGTCCTTTGTGAAGGCGGAGAATGGTGCTCGCTCCCCATTCGTTGCCGCGGGCTAGTTGGTCTTCGGTGATGTCGGCGTCTTGGGTGTAGGCGCTGAGCACGAGCTCTTTTAGATCGAAATTGGATCCTTCGG
>JAUHWE010000119.1 GCA_030424825.1 Verrucomicrobiia bacterium | reverse complement strand
TTCGTTCCTATCTCCCACATACAGCATCTTACCCGCGAGAGGACCATCCGTGAGCATAACATAGGGATTCCCCAAATGGGCGGTGCGGCGCTCAAAGGTTTGACCTGCTGGAATATCCGCAGTCAAGCCATTCGCCGGACTGCCTCCGGAAGCGATTCTCGTTTGAGCGTAGTTGGAATCCCCTTCCACCCAGGGTGACTCGGGAGTGCCAAAAGGAATATAGAAACTGCCTTGCTCCTCCCAGCTATACGTCTGGTCAACCGCTGCCCAAGGGCGCACCCGGTTTTGGAGCATTGATCCAAACTCGGTGTTCAAGCGGATCTTCGTGTTTTCTCCTGGATGGAACACGAAAGCGAGAGCGCCACGCTCCTGGTCGTTGGCCATGAAATCCTTCCAGCCATCCGCCTCCTGATACAGCCCATTGAAACGCACGCCGAGTTTGCCTTCGATAATCGGGCGATTCACGTCTATCGTTCCTCGCTGCTCTCCCCAGCTGCCAACCCGCAATCCGATGTCCGTAGACGCTTGGTTAGCGTTCGCCATTTTGACGCTGGTATTTATGATTCCCCCAGGCCCTCCAACTCCGAATATAAGCGAATTGGGGCCACGTGAGACTTCCATTCTCTCAACATTGAACATGTCAGACGCGAGAAGGGTTGGGAAATAATCTCTGGTCGCCGTCGCGTTTCGAAAACCACGTATCTGGAAATTGAATTCATTCCCGACTAGTCCATTGCCTGTAGACGCTCCGACGTTGGCTCCGCCCCCGCCGATATCATTACCCGAACTGAGCCCATACTTCACCGCGTCATTGACATCGGCCGCGCCAATGTCGGAAAGAAACTCTTTCGTCATTACGGAAATGGAGGCGGGTGTATCCTTCAAGGCAGTATTGAGTCGACTGCCCGCCAATGTATTAGTCGCTACGTAGCCGATGTCATCTTCAGCGCTCACCTCAAAGGGAGTCAACTCATAGATTTCTTGGGCCGGAGAGGAGCCATCCTGAGCGGAGGCGTTGGGAGAACTCGCAACGGCGAGCGCAAACAGCCCCTTGATCAGAGTGCCGATTGTCTGTTTTTGTTCGTTCTTATCTAAATTCATTTTGGTCTGAGTTTCAAATTTTCGTGATGGTTGGCTTTCTGGGTGTTCGGGATTGCTACCTCCTTCCTTCACCCGTTCTAAAATTCCGAATGCGCTGCCCTTGCTAACCGGGACGGCCACGAGTGGGGTGCCCTCCAACATCCGGTCGAGCGCTTCTTGAATCTGGAACCGCCCGCGTATCGGATTTGTGATCGAGTCCGACGAGGACCCTACCGAAATCAAAATCTCGACATCCCCTTGACGGGCAGCGATTTTCAGCGTCTCGATCGCCTTCCCTTCCGCTATATCGAAGTCTCGACCCTCTGTATTTGCATGCAGAATACCATTCCACACGGTTCCAATTCCGATGAGGATCAGCCAAACGTTGCGCCTGCAACGACAGTGATGCATCAAGTAATAGTTGAGGTAGCTTGTGTAGGGTCATGAGAACGACAGTTCGTTCCCTAGACACTTTGAAATCGTTTTTTAACTAAAGGTAATCGCAATTATAAATCGGTTACTGGAAAAAATGGGGTGGAGCCAGTCCCTAAAGGACCGGCCTAGAAAATTACTCAGCCTTCCTCAGAATGATCTTAGAATCACCGTCACGCTCCGCCTGAACTCCATCAGTGAGTTCTAGCATTTGCACAAATCCATCTAGGTTCTGAGGCTTCAACGACCCAATTATGGGCAATTCGTTTAATGAGGCGTCCCCAATAACAAGCTGCGTGTGGTTCCGGCGATTGAACTCTAGCACCACTTCAGATAGCGGTGTATTCGTAAAGTCCAGCAATTCATTCTTCCAAGCCAGTCGCTTCTCGATCACTTCAAAAGAGATTTCCTCGATCTCGGGAACCGCATAATCAGCGTGCAGGTTCACAATGGAACGTTGCCCCGCATTCAGTTCACGCACCAGTGGCTCACTTTCATCAATGACACTCTCATTCGTGGTCGCGATTGATGGATTCACCAGCACTCGCCCCTCCGTCACCAGTACTTCCACTTCTTCCGAGTTCAGCAACACATTGAAAGCGGTTCCCACTGCCTGGACCACCGTTCCCCTTGCCCTTACAATGAAGGGGCGGCTCGAATCTTTGGCCACCGTGAAATGCGCCTCCCCCGTAAGCAAGTCGACCAGCCGCTTTCCCTCGGTGAATCGGACAGATACTTGAGCCCCTCGATTGAGCTCTACCGTGGACCCATCTTCGAGGACATGATGTTCGTAAACCCGGGCTCCTTCACCTGCGGCAAGCATTACGCTTCCGCTTTGTTTCGCGTTCTCCCACTGGCTATTCAGAAAAAGCCCAATGGCCAATATCGCTGCAAGTCCCGAGATAGCGCTAAACCAGACCAGCTTCGAGCGCTTCCTTGATACCGCCAGCAAATCGGGGTTCGGCTCCAAGCTGTGTTCCGGCTTCCAGTCCGCCAAGACATTCATTTCTTTCCAGACCATCCTACGCCGACTGTAGATTTCCGAATGGAGAGGATCTTCCGCAAGCCATTCGAAAAACGCATCCTGCTCTTCAGCCGTAAATCCACGGTCTTGCAAGGCAACCCAATCGGATGCCTCCTTCCCTACGCGACTCTCTTCTGAAAAACGCATGCTCTCGCCTTCTATACTCATAATTTGCCTGTTTCGCAAAAGTAGCCCACGTAGTCAGCCACCTTGTTCACTCCGATCGATATCTGCGCGTTTACGGTACGCGCGGAAATATTCAGTTCCTTCGCGATGTCCCGCTGGGACATCCCATAGACCTTCCTCAACGTAAAAATCTGACGGCACCGGTCCGGCAACGTCTGTATCGCCTTGGTCAGGATCTCCAATTCCTGATTGCGAGCCACCGTCTCGTGTACTCCGACACCCTCATCCAATACTTCACAATCATCCAACTGCGAGAGCACTTCCCCACCCCGAACATTAATGTAACGAACCGCATTCAAGGCCAGGTTTCGAGCAGTCGCGAAAAGAAATGCTTTTGGAGCGTTCACAGGCCTTTTCTTTCGAGCGCCAAGGACTTTCAGATACGCTTCCTGAATAACGTCGTCGATATCCACCCCGGAAGGGTAACGACTCAGCAGCCAAGCCCGCAGCATGGCTTCGTGTGGCCGGAGATTCTCCTCAAACCAGCAGGCTTCTTCTGTATTTTCCAGGGGCATTTGAAGTTAGATTTTGATACTACACCAAGGCCATGACACCCTCAACCCTGAAAGTGACTAAAAGAAATATCTATTTTTCACCTAGTCCACACAGGTAAGGCTACAATAGGGCTCACTCGAGACCAGTGAAGATCCCCCGCTATAACTCTAATTTGTTAGATGCTGAATGGTAGGGCAACGCCCTCCGGGAGTGACGCACAAGCAAAGCATAAAAACGCGGTAAGCCCTCCGGTCCATTGCTAATCCCGTGAAGGAATTGGCCAATGCACCCTGTGGTGTATCCTTCCTTTCTCCAAACCTCTGCGAGAGTTGGATAAACTGGATCATGCAATCCCGGTACACGACATATCCGCGTAGCCCAGATCATCCACCACGATCAGCACTACACTTTTCTCCAAAGCAGGACCGCACCGATCAGTATAAGCGGATTCCTCCACTGACTCCCGGAACCCATAGATCTAAGATTTCAGGTTTTCTTCGAAATCCTGGCAATCTCCGAGTGAGAAAATGCTCTCACTTACCTTCCCGCATCCACTTCAGGTAAAGTTCTGAATTCTTCCGGTAGCGTTCCCTTGATTCCACGTTTCGAGTGGACTGCATTTGGTCTTCGGTTTCCATGATGTAGACCTCTATCGACTCAGGACCCCCATCACCGGTCTCTTCAATCCACCGGTCCAAACGCGTCCGGTGCTGAGAGAGAGCCACAGCGTGGATGGGATCGGAAGCAAGATTGTGTATCTGCCAACGATCTTCTTTGTAGAGATAAAGTTCCTCGGGAGGACGGGTCGGCGCGAAAAGCAATTCCTCGGTAAGCGCACTTACCTTCCCCTGTGCTCGCAATTCGCGCAGGCGCTGCAAGATCAGTTTGTTATCCTTGTATTCACTCGGCATGAGAAACGGACGTTCAGGATAGAAATTCTTGATATACAGGTAGCGGTCCGTACGAACCGATCGGATACGGTCTGCCGCTTCGCCACAACGGTCTCGCGCCGCAAAGACCGCCGATTTCTCATTGTAGTCCTTAGCGAGAATGTTCCTCCCTTCCATTCGTTCTGGTATCTCAATTCCCGCTGCGGCCAAGGACAAGGCAGCGACGTCAATATGCTCGACTAGATCCGTTCGCGTTTCGCCTTTGGCCACACCGGGACCGCGAATGACGAGGGGGATATGAGCCCCTTCGTCGTAGATAAACTGCTTTCCCCTGGCATGGCTGATTCCGTGATCCGTGAAGAAGATTACGAGCGTGTTTTCCAGGAGTCCCTCCTGCTTCAATCGATCCATGACACGCCCGACGTGCCGATCTGTGATTTTTACACTATCGAGATAAGTCGACCAATCGCGCAGCATCACAGGGTCGCGCGGATAGTATGGAGGGAGTTCGACACTCTCCGGGTCGGTCGCTGCCCCAAATTCTGCAACCATGCGTTTTTGAGTCGCTGCATACTTCGCCTCAGACTCGCCGCGAATTTTCCCTCCATTAAGCTGGACCTGCATAAAGAAAGGCTGCCCATCCGCCCGCTCCGCCCAGTCGTGGCTGTCGTACATTTCTGGACTCCAATCGAAATTGTAGTCCGTTTTGCCCAAGCTTTCTCGATCGGTGGGATTCCCCTTGTGATCGAAGCCCGGCAACCCGCTGCCGATACAGGTCCAATAGCCCGCTTCTTGGAAGTACTCCGGAACTGGCCTCACGCCATTCGGAAGCTGGATACGATGTTCACCGCGACCGCTGCGATGATGATGCACTCCTATCGACGTTTGATACATCCCCGTAATCATGGCC
Source organism: Verrucomicrobiia bacterium (assembly GCA_030424825.1). Taxonomy (GTDB): domain Bacteria; phylum Verrucomicrobiota; class Verrucomicrobiia; order Opitutales; family Opitutaceae; genus Pelagisphaera. The sequence continues at coordinate 5,066 of JAUHWE010000119.1, read as the reverse complement.
GAACGAAAGGTCGAACAGACGGGTGACGTTGCGTAGGCCCGCGTAAAACGAACGCCTTGACTCGCCAAATGATCGACGTGGGGCGTTTCTATAGTTGCCTCCCCATAACAAGAAAAATTCGCCGACATGTCGTCCACCACAATCCAAACGATATTTGGACGGTCTTCGCCAACAAGGGGATCAAGGCCCTTCAATGCGAATAGGCCAACCAAAGTCATCACAACGAGGCGTGTACTTCTGCGAAAGTTCTCGGCCTTAAAAGGAGTCTTCATAATCTACTGTCCTAAATCTCACAAAACAGCTTTTGCCATTAGGGTCTAGCTACCATCGAATATCATGCCCAAACCTTCGAAGCCTAAATAGGTCAACCGTCGACTTTGACACCGCTTCCCCCGCTCACCGGATTTGCTAATCTTTCGTCTTTATCCCGCGATTCTTTGAGAATCTATAATACAGACTCAGTAAGTCTGTTTCAACTGGTCAAGCTGGACGGACCTCATGCGATTGCTGGGTAGAACCTATTTGAAGTTTTCTATTAGATCCCTAACCATCCGACTTTCATGAAAGCCAAACGACTAGCTCTAATAACGGCCCTGCTACTTGCCAGTTTGGCAAACGCCCAAAACTGGCCCCAAGCCGGAGGTCCCAACGGTACTTTCGTCCTAGAAAATGGAGCGGTCCCAACTCAGTGGAGTGTTACCCTAGACCAAAACATCGCCTGGAAGACACCACTTCCGGAACTGGGGCAAAGTTCCGTCACCGTGTGGGAAGACAGACTCTTCTTCACGATAAACAAGCCCGTCGCAGCCGACACCATATTAGCTAAAGACATTGTCGCCTACTGCTGTAGCGTCAAAGACGGATCCATACTTTGGACACGGGAAATCCCAGGCATCTATCCCCTAAAGATCGCCAGTAGCTGGGGAGACAGCTCTGGTCTTCCAGCGGTAACCAACGGGAAGCAAGTCGCCTTTTTCAATGCTTCCGGTGTCATTGAGAGCTTTGATATGGAAGGAAATCGTATCTGGAGACGGGAAGCGCTCTCTTCCTACCGCGGCTCGCCCTTCCTCGTAGGCAACAAACTGATCTACATGCAGATGAACTGGCCACCGGATGAAAAAGGAGGCTATCCCCATCCCAAGGAAGAGCTGCCTTTCTCCGATTGGACTCAGGTGCAAGCGGTCGATTTCAATACAGGTGACCCAGTATGGTCGACAAAGTGCGGCGGAAACATCGGCAGCCAGCCAATGCCCTTGAAACTAGCTAATGGGAAAGACGTCTTCCTCGTCGGTCGTGGAGGTGGACATGAACCTCCCGAGAAACCGCTCGGCGTCTCTCTGGTGGATGCATCCGACGGATCTGAGATTTGGAAACTGCCCATTGAGGGCTATGAATGCCGACAGACGATGCCGATCCACAACGGACAAGCGCTCGTTATTCATGACGAAGAACATTGGTGGGTGGATATCGAAACCGGGAAAGTCTCACGGAAAATTTCCCTACTTGAGAAGGTCACGGTCCGGAAGAAAAAGGGAAACAATTGGAAGACCCTGTCGACTTCGCTCGAAGCTAACCCAAGATCCGAGAAAAGCGACCAATCCAATTTGCTCGTGGGAGACTATCACTACTTTCGGAGCTACATTTACAACTACCTCGGTCGCGTTAATGTGAATACGGGAAAGGTGGAATACCTCCAACTCCCAGTCAACCTGTTGCGGGAGCCTGGTTGCCCGGACAAGTTCATTTGGAATGAGAGTGATCTAGCATCCAAGCCGGAAAAGACCTTCAACGTTCCAACCGGCATCTCCTATTGGACCTTCAAAACCAATCGCATGGTAAACTCGCGCGGATACAAACTGCTTGGGGACGTCCGATCGCAAGGAAATGGTTGGGGCCATTTCGCCGCTCAAATTCCTACCGCAATCGGGGATCATCTCTATATTCCAATAATGAACGGCATGGTCTACGTCATCGATTGGAACACTCAAACCCTCGACGAGAACGCGATTGTTTCAATCAACGACCTCGGTCCACTCGGCGAGGCTTGGACCAGAAGCAACCTCTCTTATTCCAATGGCAAACTATTCGCCCAAACCATACACGAGATCGTTTGTATCGGGAAATAAAGTACAATAGGGCAATGATTGAAAACCACGAAGGAAACGGGCGATCTCGATCCTTCACCGAACCTACGGCGAAGCAGCCTGATCGCCCATTACCAATTTCCGAAAACCGAAACTCGCTTCTATTGGCACTCTCTAGGCTCTGGCATCCCGAATCGCCTCATCCAGTCCTCTGCGAATAAAGCGGAAATCGCTGGCCACATTAAAGAAACGGTAACCGATCTCCCAAAGCCGTTTACGCTCCTCGGGGTCACTGCAATTGATAGCCGCAGCCTTTCCATGTCGTAGGCAGGCCTCACCAGTTTGCCTAACGACTTCTTGCAACTTGGGATGATCCATCTGCCCTAGTAGGCCCATGTTCGCCGACAGGTCTCCCAATCCCACGAATAGCATATCCACTCCCGGAGTCGCAGCAATGGCATCAATATCTGGCAAAACCTCGGTGGTCTCAATTTGAACCATTAAAAAGGTATTCTCATTTTCATGCGGCACGTATTCCACTAGCGGAACGCTCCCCATGTCGGCGTCCAAATGAATGGAGTCGAGCCCTCTGCGGCCATGCGGAGGAAATTTCATCATTTCGACTACGCGCTGGACTTCCGCTAGATCCTGTACCTGAGGAAGCATGATACCGCGAGCGCCTTCCTCGAGCAAATAGGCCAGGTCCGTATGATTTTCCGGTTTTATCCGAATCATGCAATCGCAACCGGAAAAACGGCTCGCTTGTATCATAGACTTCATTACTGTGGGATCGATGCGTCTATGTTCTAGACAAATCCAAACACAATCAAATCCGGCCTGACCGATCATTTCCACAATCTCCGGATCCGCATAGCAGGCTTTCACGCAAATGATGGGTTCGTCTGAAGTGAGTTTTTTTCTAACGATAGATGTTAACATATTGTCATTCCTAATTAAGGGTTCATTTCCGCTGTCTTCGCTGAGACAGCCTTTTCTACAATTACAAATTAATTCCCAAAGGCCGCTAAGACCGCGCCGAAACTAGGACCATGCAGGAAATTGCAGCCAAGGCAATCAAAGCGATTACGACATACCGGCCGGCTTTACCCGCCCTTCTGGGTTCATGGAAAAAGACGCAGGCGACCCACCCCACTCCGATGCTGGTCACCAGCGAAAGGAATCCAATCCACTGATAACTCAGTGCCGGGCGACCCGTTAGGGAATCCCAGAACGCGATGAATACGGCCGCCGCCATGCCGTAAATCACCCCCACCAGAGCGCCCGGACCATTGGCCCGTGATACGAACAACGCTAAAAAGAACAGGGAGAACAACGGAGGGAAGAAGAGCGACGACGTCTTTTGCGTCACTTCGAGATAATTTCCAGGAACATACCCCACGCCCGCCGATAGACCCACCACGAGCAGCCCAATAGACCAGGCGATTCCATGGTTCATACGACGACGATTTTTGCGCTCTCTAGAAGACGGCCATATCCACGGGAGCAGATCCCGATTCAAAACCGCCGTAATTGAATTGATGCCTGAATCAATACTCGACATTCCGGCGGCAAACAAGGCTGCGACCACCAGTCCGGAGAGTCCTGTCGGCAAAGAGTGGGCGATGAAAAACGGAAACAGGTTATCGGCATTTTCGCCCAGATCGAGCTCGGGATTAGCCAGCAAGGCGGAGTCTTTAAAATAACCCAGCAGGGCAAAGCCCAAGAGCCCCAACGACAGCGAAACCACGACTGCGGCAATGCTCTGCACCAGAAACGACTTTCGAGCAGCGGAAGCGTTGGTGGTGGCCATGAATCGCTGTACCATCGTCTGGTCCGCACCTGCGGTACAAACCCTAAAAACCAACTGCAAGACAATCGCCCCCACCACCGTTGCTCGAACCGTTGGGTCGAGACTGAATACTGGTTGAACATCCCAATTCTCGCTCCACTGGGTCGGTATCCACGAGACACCACCCAAGGTAACGCTAACGACCACAACCGACACCACCAGTCCCAAAAAGAGCAACGAAAACTGCATCAAGTCCGTCACTACAACCGCTCTCAATCCTCCCATGGAGGTATACGCAATCGCCACGATTCCCGTGACTGCGGACAAGATGGGGGTCCATTCCTCGCCCAGACCGGTCATCACCCGGATCGCCCCAGATGAAAGATAGATCAACAAAGCCATCCATACCAAGCGGAGGAGCACAAAGAGAATCGCCCCGCCCCTCCGTGCCGACAAACCCAGACGTTCCTCCAGCAATTCGTAAGCGCTCGTGACACGCTGCTTCATGTAGATGGGTATGAGCCAATATCCGACGATAAAATAGGCGAAGGGAACTGATAGAATTCCCGTCAAGTAAGCCGGCCCATGCTGTATGATCTCCCCAGGATACGCTAAGTAGGAAACCGTACTCAGCAGTGAAGCGAACAGGGAGATGCCGATCAAGAAAGGCGACATGCTGCCCCCTCCTAGAAAGTAGTCTTCCTCCGACTTGTCTTTCCGGGAGAAATGCCATCCTACCCCCAGCACCCCGATCGCATAGGCGATCACAACAAGCCAATCCTGCCAGCCCAGCAACGCGTTTTCTTCTATCACTCTACTGGTTTCTCCACGTTTTCAATCGCTGCTCTTTTGGTGACGGATACATTGAAATTAGAGAAACCTCAACTTATTGCGTTGTAAACAGTTATCCTTACCGTTCAACTTCGGCTTCTCCCAAACCACGTTAACCCCTCCAAATCGAGTACACTCCTGATAAGCTGCAATGAAGAAAATTCGAACATCCCTTTGCCTGGCCTCAATTCTCCTGACGTATCCCCTGTTCGCTGCAGAACCCACCGCGACGATACCGCCCGGACCCGACTTTCGTATCGAAGAAACGATCGTTTCCTACCGGGGAATCGACGAGAAGGACTACCTTGCCTTCCCCGCCATTGTCTCAAGCGGTGAAAACGAAATCCTTCTCTCTTACAAAC
>JAUHWE010000794.1 GCA_030424825.1 Verrucomicrobiia bacterium | reverse complement strand
TCGATAAACCGGGTGCATTTACCGACCCAGTCACTGCGTCACCCGGCACGCGAATAGTCGCTTCAGTACCGTCCTCATTCACGGAAAGCGTTCGGACGGAACGCTGGACATCCGTCGATCGCGAAAGGAAAAATACCATTCCCGAGGGAGCGCCCCCTAAAGTAAAACCACTTCCGCGAATTGTAATTACCTGATTCCTATTGGCAGAAGCTTCCTCTAGGTTTTCTGGAACGCCATTCTCTGCAACCGCAACGATCTCTGTGATCTCGACTGCCAAAGGTTCGCTTTCCCCTCCTGCGGTGGATACGGAAATTGAGCCGTACGAAGCACCTAGGGGAACATCCAGCGTCAAGATCTCATTTCGACGACTTGTGTTTGTATCCGTAACGTCGGGACCGCTCTCCAATTCAGTATCCTCAATCGAAACATCGCCAAAATGGACCGTCAGTGCACCTTCGATGAATCCAGAACCCTTAACAACGATTTCAGAACCCTCCCATTCAAGATTATCTTCCATCGCTGACGTAGTAACGGTAGGTACGATTTGCATGAGAAAACTCTCATCGAGAGCGGCAAGCGAGAAATCATCTTCGAACATAACCGCATCGTCGCTCACTCGTTCGATCTTAAAGTTATCCATTATAATGCCGCTATACTCCTGATCCTCAGTGAGGTCTTCGACAGTCAGGTAGACTGATTCAGAGGTCGCAACATCAAACGTTTTTGTATATTTCTCTAGTGGACCACTCCAATCTCGATCAACGGTCTCGCTAAAGAGAGTGCCTAGTGAAATGACGATAGATTTTGGGTCACCCAAATCGAACCCGTCCGTCGGCCCTCCTAAATCCGCAGTGAAGCGGTAGGAGCCCGGAGAGAGATCAATGGGTAGTTTCGTTTTCATGAGAGCGCCATCGTAATTTCCACCCGGCCATTGAACACTAACACCATTTCCTGGGAAGATGTTCCCGCTTTCACCACCTTGCGAGTCTTCGCCAACGATTCGGATAAGACCTGATTCCAGGTTCCATTTAATCAATTCGTTTAAATTAGGAGCAAACTGGACAGAGCCAAAGATTGTTATCTCACCCGTAACCGCAGAGGACGGAACTTCAAACAATACAGTATTGTTATCGTCATCGATCTCGTCATTGAACGGGTCAACGTTGTAAGTGCTCACACTTTGAGTACCCCACGAGGCTACAGTCGGCCAATTAAAAGCGAGTACTCGTGGATCCATCGGGGCGCTAAAAGGCACTAGCTGGCCCGCATTGGCAGAAGGCGCACTCACATTGGCCGGTGTGCCACTTGCAGCAAAGTAATCGGGGGCTGGCGGTGTGATTGAAAAAGGCACAACGATATCCTCCGCTATCACATTCCCGGCTAAATCGCGCAACATTTCAGCATCGATTGCTAGTTCATAATCCCCATCCGGGGCCTCCCCATTCGGCCGAATAACGAGGCGGCTCCCTGAACCCGCGAGCTCTACTGACTCTAAAGGAAAAACAGAATCATCTCCTCCACCTCTCACAGAGTCTGCTCCCAGATTCCACAAGACAGCCCGTGTCGGATCTATCGCTTCAGGATCAAGCTGCTCGCTAAAGTAGAAGACGATCTCATTTGGAGAGAAAACATTGGCGCCCGAAGCCAACGATTGGCCTTGCAGCGTTGGCAGGTACGTATCCTCAACGAATTCAATTAACAGCTCGTTCGACAATCCCACGTTGAGACCGGTATCAATCGCCCTCGCTTGGAGTCGCATTGTTGACGCATCACTGACTGGCGAATCAAAACGGAAGGGTGGTTTATTGTCGATTTGATAAAGGCGCCCATCGACCAACGATTCCGTTCGCTTAATCTGCACGTCGTCAGTTACGTCGAGCTGCAGCGGAACACGCGTGCCACTCAATACTTGAATACCTTCCACGCCTGGTTCCAAATCTGTCAAGGATGTCGATATCATCACCATTGGATCTACTCCCG
>JAUHWE010000118.1 GCA_030424825.1 Verrucomicrobiia bacterium | reverse complement strand
GGGATCTATCGTGGCGACCAAGGTGCGAACCAGTTCTCTTCCCTCAACCAAATAAACGCTTCAAACGTAGCTCAATTGGAAGTCGCTTGGACCTATCGAACCGGCGACGCGACGCGCAGTTCCTCGATCCAGTCTAATCCGGTTATCATTGAAGGAACGCTCTACCTCGTGTCTCCCGCTGGTCGACTACTGGCTTTAAACGCGGCTACGGGCGAAAGCCTTTGGAGCTACGATCCCAGAACGGACGCCCAAAAGGGAAGCAATTACTCAGTGACGAGCCGAGGGGTGGCTTATTGGTCAGATGGGGAGAATCAGCGTATCTTCTTTTCAACCGAGTCTTTCATCTACGCGATCGATGCCCGATCGGGTTCTTTGATCACTTCTTTCGGCAAAAGCGGTAGACTCGATTTTCGGCATAATCTCGGGATTGATCCAGAGCGTGTGGATACGAACATGACGTCCCCAGCGGCCGTATTCGAAAATTTCCTGATTCTCGGGACTCGAGTAGGGGAAGGCTTCGGCTCCTCTCCCGGACATATTCGGGCGTATGACACCCTGACCGGTGAATTTCGGTGGATCTTCCACACCCTTCCCCAAGAGGGAGAGTTTGGATACGAAACTTGGGATTGGGTCGAGGGCGAAAGTTACGGCGGAGCGAATCCGTGGGGTGGGCTCACCATCGATGAGGAACGAGGATGGGTCTTTGCCGCAACCGGCTCACCGACCTACGACTTTTACGGAGCGAACCGTAAGGGACAGAATCTTTTCGGCAATTGCGTTCTCGCCTTGAATGCCCGGACTGGGGAACGGATTTGGCACTACCAAACTGTACACCACGATATCTGGGACATGGACAATCCGCCGGCGCCAATGCTGGTCGAACTGGATATCAACGGAAAATCACGCGACGCAGTCGTTCAAGGAACCAAGATGGGGTATCTCTTCGTTTTGGATCGAGAAACAGGAGAACCATTGCACCCAGTCGAAGAACGACCGGTTCCGTCTTCCGATATTCCAGGGGAAGAAGCCTGGCCTACGCAGCCGTTTCCGCTCAAGCCACCTCCGCTCGTGCGGCAGGGCTTTACGGAGGCCGATCTCACGAAGCGGACTCCAGAGGCGGCAGCTAAGGCCTTGGCCGTTTTTGACGCGTACGGCCCATCGGTCATGTTTCAGCCATTCAGCGCGAACGGCCACATTCTTTTGCCAGGGATGTCGGGTGGTATGGAGTACCATGGAGCCTCTTTCGATTCAGATCGCAATCTCTTGTACGTTAATGTGAACGAAAGCACGAACTTGGTGAAACTGACGCCGACCGTGCTCCTAAAAGACGAATCGGATCTGAGTAGTTACGACAAAGGGAAGCTGCTCTATCAACTCAATTGCTCATCCTGCCACGGACTGGAGCTGAAAGGAGTTCCGCCAGTGATTCCGGCTCTGGCAAGCAACCCCAAATCAGATGCAGAGTTGCGCGGCATCATTCGTCAAGGCAAGGGCGCCATGCAACCCTATCAAAGTTTTTCGGATGAACAATTGGATGGGCTGCTCAGCTACATTAGGAATCCGGACGGAGGGGCAGTGGACCTACAGGGGCGTAAAACCAAAACCGTGTACTTAATGAATGGCTACAAGCGGTTTATCGACGACGATGGACTGCCGCTTTTCACTCCTCCTTACGGCAGCCTTGCCGCAGTGGATTTGTCGAAAGGAACGATTAAATGGAAGGTTCCACTAGGCGAATATCCGGAATTGGTTGAACTCGGCTTGCGCGACACCGGCTCCCGGAATTTTGGAGGGGCGGTCGCGACGGCGGGAGGATTGGTGTTTATCGGAGCAACTGCGGATGAAAAATTTCGCGCTTTTGATACGGAAACCGGAAAGATTCTCTGGGAATTCAAACTTCCCTATGGAGGCTATGCGACCCCATCGGTTTACGAGATCGATGGACGTCAATACGTCGTTATCTGTGCAGGAGGCGGGCAGAAGGTTCACCGAACCGCATCGGGCGATGCGATTATTGCGTTCGCTTTGCCGCAAAAGTAGCCCAATTGCATTCGCGTAGTCGAAATAAAGGTATCTAAGAGAGTGTCTAATAAAAGAAATTTTCGCGTGAATCGAACTGTAGGGCGGGGCCGCTGGCCCGCCGATGATTTGAAAGTCGCCTCAGCGAGACGACCTACAATACAAAATCTAATGATAGATATGTGAACATGGGCTTGAATAAGACTTATTGGATACTCTCTAAGATAAAAATACATCGCATCTAGGACCAAGCAGGTAGGCCGAATACGATGTATTAAAAAACCCGCCCTAATGGTTCGGGCAAAAATGCCGTCACAATTTACTCAAACCGTCTCGGTCGATCCATTTATATCATGATATAAGCCTTGAAACCACCCAATAAAAAACTAGTCGATATATGTACTGCGTCGGAACTCCGGTGTTTCGGAACATCTCCGATGAGAACTTAAAAGGAGTTTGAATATGGCATTAGAGGTAATTGGAGCAGGTTTCGGTCGGACAGGAACCATGAGTTTAAAGGCCGCTTTGGAACAGCTGGGATTGGGCCCTTGCTACCACATGGTGGAGTGTCTCCCTCGTGGACCGAAGCATTGGCAGAAATGGGTTGATGCGGCCAAGGGCCATCCGGACTGGGACGCTCTTTTTAATGGGTACACATCGACCGTCGATTTCCCTTCCTGTTCGAGCTACCAAGCCTTGGCGGATTACTACCCCAACGCCAAAGTCGTCCTAACGATCCGGGATCCGGAGCGTTGGTTTAAATCAACTCAAGAGACCATCTTTGCCCCCCATTGGATCGAGTATCTGAGAAATGTGGAGATGGGCGATTTTATCAAACTGACCATCAACGACTACCTGCAAGATAGAATGCACGATAAAGAGCATTTGATTCGTCGATTCGAAGAGCATGTTGAAGAGGTGCGCCAATCGATCCCCGCTTCGCGTCTTTTGGTCTTCGAAATGAAAGACGGGTGGGGACCCTTGTGCGAGTTTCTCGAGCGACCCGTACCAGAAACAGAATTTCCTTTCGTGAATGACACTGAGGCCACCAAAGCGATCATCAACAAGATCATCGCCGAGGGATTTGAAACGGTATTTGGATACAGCGGGAAGTAGAACACTTAGTGGCCCAGGCAGCGGTCGGATTCAGCGGATCCCGTGTTGAATGCGAGCGCTAAGGAACGCTTTTTGCACGAAGCGCAATCTGACGTTAATTAAAGAAAGGGAACAATGTCATGAGTTCCTCCTGAGTAGGCTGCGTGCCGTATTCACACAGCTCGAAGGCTTCCGCGTATTTCACCGCTGCTCCCTTTTCCTTGCCGTAAAGCTCGATCAGCTGAGCGCGAAATCGATTGGCAATCGTAGCGTAGCGACGTTTCATCGTATTTGCCAATTGAGCTTTGCGCTCGGCACGCTCGGGGCCGCTCTTCGGAACGGGTACGACGCTTTCGAAGTTGCGAGTAGCCCAGTAACTCTCGATTTGCGACTCCAGTTTCCAAAGGGCTTCGATCTTCTGGTCGATCACGCTATCAATACTGACAACGATTTCAGGATCTAGCGGGTTGGGTTTCTGAAAGCCGTCCTCAGTGTATAGAAAAACTGGATTCTTCGTCAAATTGGGAACAGAGGGAAGGAACGACTTAACGATAACCATAAACGCGGCATCCTGGACGAGTATCCCTGTATAACGGTGATCCGGGTGATAGTCGTTGGGTCGGTGGGCGATGACGATATCCGCTTTCCATTCACGAATGCTCTTCGTCAGCTTGCGTCGATTCTCCAGCGTAGGCATTAGCTCGCCATCGTGAATGTCGTAAACTTCGGTGGCCTCCACGCCGAGCACCTTGTCCGCTTCTTCAACCTCTTTTGTCCGACGCACCGCTAAGGGCGCCCCCGCTTCACGGGCGTGTCCAATATCACCATTCGTCGTGGAAACGAATTTCACGTGATGCCCTTGGGCAGCCCACAACGCCGCAGTGCCCCCTGCTTCGAGTTCCGCGTCATCCGGATGAGCCCCAATGACGATAATACGGAGTTTGCCGTCATTCGACGAATCCTGGGAGAACAGTATGGGAGCCAGAAGAAGGGAAAGGAGAAGTAAGGCAGGCAGAGTAGTTGAGGTTGATTGGGTAAGGGGAACGCGTTGCATAATTCCCTAAAGGTATCGGTGATCCGGATAATGGCTATTATAAATTGCTGGAGCTAACGTTTTTTCAGCCTTCTTAGACTTTAACAGGCAGCGACCAACTCTGACAAACGCAGTGAGCGGCTTACTCCCGGCTTTCTCTTTGGAGCTCAGGTTGTTCGATCCAAGTATCGCTGACGAATTGTAAGCGAATCGACGAATGCCCAGTGGGAATATTCGATCGGGGCAGATTCGGACGCGCTTTGGGTCGGTCAATGAGTAATGCTTGAGTTTAGTTCGAATTCGAATGGTTATTCGGAACGACAATGGCTTCCAGCCTTCTTATCTCCACTTTTCATGTGAGACTCTCGTTCATGCCGGACTTCCATCTTGAACCTAATCAGATCTTAGCGATCACCTTATTCGCCGGGATCGTGCTTTTCGAGACAGTGCTTCCTTTCAGAGGAAGCCATCATCGATTGCGTCACGTAGGGAAGAACGGCATCTTTACGGCATTCAATTCCGTTATATTGGCTGGGTTTGGGGCCACTTTGAATTTGTGGGTTTTTCTTTGGATTCACGAGAACGAGATTGGTTTACTGAACCAGATTGAAAGGCCATTTTGGGTGGCGACGATCTTGGCTTCAGTTTTGTTCGATGCATGGATTTACTGGTGGCATCGCCTGAATCATGTCGTTCCCTTTTTCTGGCGGTTCCACCAAGTGCATCATAGCGACATGGAAATGGATTTTTCGACAGCACTTCGTTTTCATCCCGGTGAAATGCTGTTGTCCTCGCTGGCGAATATCGCTGTTTTTGCATTTCTAGGTATCACGATTGAACTTATTGTAATCTACAAAATTGTATTCAATTTTAATGTACTGTGGCATCACAGCAATGTCGCACTGCCTGAAAAATGGGATCAAATGCTGCGTGGGGTACTGGTCAGCCCGAATATGCATCGGGTTCATCACTCCATGAAGGTCCGAGAAACGAACTCAAACTATTCAAGCGTACTAAGCGTGTGGGATCGCTTATTCGGCAGCTACCGAAAAAGCGATCCTGACAAAATTGTCTTTGGACTTGATTACGATCGAAGTTCGGAAGACCAAAAGTTTGGCCGCCTAATGGCACGACCCTTCACTTCTAACAAGCGACCCGAAAGAAATGCCAAGTGATGATCGTAATAGGAACCGTCATCCCTGCATTGCTAAAAACGTGAAAGGCAGGGCAACGTCCTCCGGGCGTGTTACATCGGTTGAGTTAAATATGAGGCGGGTCCGGAGGTCTTCGCATTGCCAAAAACCAACACTTTGAATTTAACATGCACCACACAATGTTCTGGAGACGTGTTAGAAAAATAGGGGCGAAAGAGGCGAAGGCGCTTGCGGAGGAGTCGAATGTCACATTCGTCGATGTCAGACTTCCAAAACATTTCAGGAAATCGAATATACCTGGGGCTTTGAATGCGAACCGAAAGACGGTTCACGGTGTGCTGAATCTTGAAGACAAAGCGGCTCCGATTGTGTGCTACTGTTACAGCGGTTTCTCGAGTAAGACCGCTTGCAGAAATCTAGAGCGCGCGGGATACTTAAACGTCTACAATCTTAAAGGTGGCTACCCGGCCTGGAAGCGGGCAGCAGGTGGAAGCGAGCCATAGAAAAAAGAAAACCCGGACGCTTTCGGCGACCGGGTTTCCAGAAATTTAATTAGACTCGTAATTAAGACCGCTTTTTCAATCTCGAGAAAAGAGCGAGCATACCAAATCCGAGAACGGACAGTATCAAACCACCTTGGTCAGGCACGGAGGTATTACCAGTTTTTATCGAAACATCGATGGCTTCGATGTTGTCACTAAAATTTGAATCCCAATAGAATAATTTTAAGTTACCGTTTGCGTTAGCGGTTCCGCTAAAACTTGTTCCTAGTTTAAAAAATGCTCCAGTTCCAATTTGAGCCACGAGGGAGCCATAATGGAAAGTCCCACCAACGGATGTATATAGGGGGTATACTTCACCAATTTGCACTCCTGCCGCCGCTCCCGACCCGTCGCCGACTGTCGAGAACGTATCACCGTCTAAACCATCGGCATTAGACCAGCGAAGAGAGGCCCCAGCACTCCAGACATCCTCCAATGCGACCGAGGTCTCAAATGATTGTCCAGTAGTAAGCAATATGCCAGTGTCTAACCCTGTACCTAAACCGCCGTTATACGAGTGAAGTTTGGCATCAACCATTATTGCTTGTGCGTACGGAAAAACCGCTAGTGCTAGAATTGCTCCTAAAAATTTCAGTCCTTTTATCATTTCGTTAAAATCTATTTTATTATTAGGGAAACGTGTTGTTTGCGATGATTAAGCAGAAGCTGCGCCATCTAGAAATTAAAATGGATAGGATATTTTAACTTATTACTTTTCAATAGTTTATGAACCTGTCTAAAAAATCGCTATTAGCGATGTTCTGACCATTTTGTAAGAAAACCTGACAAATGATTCAGTGCTTATCGTAAATGCATGCTTAAGTTACTACTAAACAATAATTTAAGAAATCACACATCAATTGTCGGATATCTTTACAAAAAAGTGCCGTGTTCATTGGCCCGAGCGGTCCAGATTCCGAGAGCCCACTGCTCTTTGATTCGCTACGGATTATTGAAAACGCGTTAGGTCGCACTAATGAGTTTTCGGACTTAACACCACAAGTGTTTGATGCTCTTAGTTGAAAATGAGCATGATTCTCGTCACCGGCGCCAACAGAGGAATTGGCCTCGAGTTCACAAGGCAATACGCCGAGGCCGGTCATACCGTGATCGCAACCTGTCGACTGCCGGACAAAGCGAGTGATCTCGCGGAGCTTTCGACCGAATTCCCTGCTGTAACGGTCAAACCGCTGGATCTTCGATCAGACTCGAGTATCGAATCTCTCCATAAGTATTTGAAAAATCAAAAAATTCGCCTGGACGTTCTTATCTCGAATGCAGGAATCCTTTTAAATGAACGGTTCCATGATTGGCAGCGCAATTCATTCTTGAATACCCTAAATACCAACGCAGTAGGTCCGGCTATTCTCGTTCAAACCCTGGATTCAGTCCTCTCTAGCTCCGCCAAAGTGGTGCAGATTTCTTCGGGGCTCGGCTCACTGGAACGGGGAGGGAAGGGAATGTCAGATGGCGACTCCTACGTCATGAGCAAGGCCGCTCTAAATATGCTCACAGTTCGGCTCACCTCGGCCTACGAAGGGAGCCAGCGTACGGTGGTGTCTTTGAGTCCCGGCTGGGTCGCGACGGATATGGGCGGAGCGGGTGCCGACTTGAGGGTGGAGGAGTCGGTTTCGAGAATGATCCCCACGATCAAGGCATTGACACCATCGGACTCAGGACGTTTTATCGACAACCAAGGAAACACTCTACCCTGGTGAACCGGAAGAAGTCCAGATTGCCGCTCAAGCGTCTCGACGCCTCGAGCGTCCCAATGGCCCCCATGATCGACATGGTGTTCCTCCTGCTGGTCTTTTTCATGTGTGTCAGTTCACTTTCTCAGGCGGGTCACCGTGTTCCGCTGGCGCTTCCGGAATCTACGGCAGGTGAAACCCCTAAAGACCTTTCTAATCGAATCATTCTTTCCATTCAGAAAGAAGGTAACTTCTTTCTTGGCGGTTCCGAAATTGAAGAGGGTGGTTTAGAAAAGCAGCTGCGTGAGTTGCGTGAGCGCTTTCCTGAAATTAAATTGCGCATACGCGCGGACCAGGCCACTGAATTCATGCAGGTAAAGAAGGCTATGTCTGCCGCGACGAAAGCCGGCATTAGCGATTATATCTACGGAACGATTCAAGGGGAATGAGGCTTAGAGGGTCAGGCAAAAAAGGAAAACGTCTCCGTATTGGAAATCTGGAGCTACCCATTGCTCCCATGATCGATATCGTGTTCCTGCTTCTGTTCTATTTCATGGTTAGCGCGACCATCCAGAAACAGGAGGCGGACATTAGCTTTAGCCTTCCAGGCCGGATTCAGCAGGACGAACCCATTGATATGCCCGACGAACAGGTGGTGCAGATTTTAGCCAATGGCCAAGCTCTTGTGAACGATTACCCGTACGACAGCCCTGAGGCTCCGCGCTATCGCCAGTTGGAAACCATGCTGAACCGCTTCCGTGAAGCCAGTGAATCGAATCAGGTCGAAGCCCGCATCACATTGGCTCCTGACGATAAGACGGCTCATGAAATGGTCGTCAAGGTGATGGATGCCTGTTCGCATGCTGGGATTGAGTCGGTTACCTTTGCCTTCGCGAATTAGGCTTTCGCTTGGCTTTTTGAGAATCAGAACGATCAGATTCGAAAGGGCGTCACTGCCCGCTAGGTGTGGATTATGCCAAGCCTGATCTCAGCGGCACTATTGTATTGCCTTAAGGAGAGGCTTTTGAAGCATCTCACCGCATGGCTAAGAAATCGCAGGCTACATGGGGCGGACGCTTTTCGAAAGGACCTGCTGAACTAATGTTGACGTTCAGTGAGTCGGTCTCCTTCGACAAGCGATTGGCTCCCTTCGACATCGCGGTGAACCGGGCTCATACGGCCATGCTGCACCATGTCGGTCTGCTGTCGCGTCGAGAGCTGCAAGCCATCCACAAGGGCCTTGCCGTCGTTGAAAAGCAGATAGAGGACGGCAAGCTGAAATGGAATGAAGCGTTTGAAGATGTTCACATGAATATTGAGCAAGCCTTGACCAAGATTGCCCCGGAAGCGGCAAAAATGCACACGGCACGGAGTCGCAACGATCAGGTGGCTACCGATTCTCGACTCTTTTTCAAGTTCGCGTGCGATTCCATAGTGGCCCTGTTGGAGAATCTACAGCGGGCGATTCTCAAAGTGGCAGAAGCGAATCAAAGCGTATCGATTCCTGGATACACTCACCTTCAGCGAGCACAACCCGTTTCCGTTGCCCACCATTTACTCGCCTATGTCGAAATGTTTAGTCGGGACATCACTCGATTTAAACGATTGCACGATGACGCTAATTGGTGCCCGTTAGGTTCCGGAGCGATTGCGGGAACGACATTGCCGATCGATCGGGAATTCACTGCTAAAGAACTTGGGTTCGTCGACTCGAAAGGAAAACCGCGAGTCACAACCAACAGCATGGATGCGGTTGCCGATCGCGACCTCTTCCTGGATTTCGCTCATGCCTGCGCCGTTTGCGCCACCCACTTCTCGCGGGTATCAGAAGACATTATTTTGTGGAATAGTACCGAGTTTGGATACGTTGAGCTTCCTGACGCATTCTGTACGGGTTCCAGTCTAATGCCGCAGAAAAAAAATCCGGATTCGCTGGAATTGCTGCGTGGGAAATCCGGTCGGATCATTGGCAGCTTACAAGCGCTGTACGCCATGGTGAAAGGACTTCCCCTGACCTATAACCGGGATCTGCAGGAGGACAAAGTTCAGGTTTTTGACAGCTTTGATCAGATTGAGCTCTGTCTGCAAGTATTGGAAGGAACGATTGCAGGTATGCAGTTCAAAAAAGGCCGATGCCAAGAGGCAGTTGCCGACCCAGGGCTTCTGGCGACAGACCTCGCCGATTGGCTGGTTAACGAAGGAGTTGCGTTTCGCGATGCCCATCACGTTGTGGGAGCAATGGTAGCGCGTGCGGAAACCCTTAAGATTCCATTGGACCAAGTCCCCCTCGACGATGCTAAATCGATCCACCCGAAATTGGCGGGAAACTGGAGAAGTGTCTTCGACCTGGATCGGGCTTTCCGGGCTCGCGAGGGAATAGGAATGCCTGGCCCTAAACAGATCAAGAAACAGTTGAATCGCTGGAGTAAAGTTTACGGTTCTTGATTCTGCCGTTTTTCCATGGCTAGAATTTCCATACTCTCTGATCAGGTCGCCAATCAGATCGCGGCCGGCGAGGTGATCGAACGGCCCGCGTCGATCGTAAAGGAGTTGGTGGAGAACAGCCTGGACGCGGG
>JAUHWE010000117.1 GCA_030424825.1 Verrucomicrobiia bacterium | reverse complement strand
TTCGCATTCAGGTCATCAAGTCCGGCTACCGATTCAAGCAGGCGTGGAACTCGGTGAACGGCGTAGATAGCGCGCTGGAGGAAGAACTGGATTTTGCGTTTTCATCCCGCATTGGATTTCTCACGGCCTGTCCCACTAATGTCGGGACTGGAATGCGGGCCTCGGCCATGATGCATTTGCCGGCATTGGTGATTTCGAATCAAATGGAGAAGGTGGTGAGAGCCGTGAACCAGCTCGGAATCGCAGTGCGTGGACTTTTCGGTGAAGGATCGGACGCGAGTGGAAGCATCTTCCAGATTTCGAACCAGACGACTCTCGGGGAGTCTGAAGAGGAAATCATCAAGCGGCTTTCGTCGGTCCTCAAGACGATCATCGACCAAGAAATGAATGCGCGGGAGAAAATTCTCGAAAAGGACCCGAACAAGCTTTTTGACAAAATCGGCCGTGCCTACGGGATATTGCAGAACAGCCATTTGCTCAGTTCGAGCGAGTGCATGAACTTAGCTTCACTCGTTCGTTTCGGGGTCGATCTTGAAATGTTTCCCGAAGAAACGAGGAACACAGTCGACCGAATGTTTATCGAATGTCAGCCAGGCCATATCCAATACCTCGCCGGAAAGGCCATCGATACGGGTGAACGGGACGCATTCCGATCCGATTATTTACGAAAACAGTTTGAGAATGTAGAGAGACCCGTATTTACTATGCACCAAGGTGAAAAAGAGGAAGACTCTGCGCAGCCCGATCCAGACAAAGGAGAAAAGGAATAGAATTTTATGGAACCTATGAACAATTTCACACCTCGCGCCCAACAAGTACTTGCCCTCGCGAGGAAAGAGGCGGACCGATTTCATCACAACTATGTGGGAACCGAGCACATTCTTCTAGGGCTGATCAAGCTGGGCCAAGGGGTCGCCGTTAGCGTGCTCCAGAAAATGGGACTCGACTTGGAGACAGTGCGCAGCGCGGTGGAAAAGCAGGTGGGTTCAGGGCCGGAAGGAAAAGCTTCTGGGAGTATTCCTTATACCCCGAGAGTTAAAAAAGTACTGGCCTTGGCGGGGAAAGAGGCGAAAGCGCTGAATCACAGCTACGTAGGGACCGAGCACATTTTGTTGGGTCTTTTGCGGGAAGGTGAAGGCGTCGCCGCCCGAGTTCTAAAATCGCTCGACGTTGATATCGAACGCACCCGGAACGAAATTTTAAGAGAGCTGGACCCTCAATTCTCTGGCGAAACAGAAGACGCGATCGCGGCTCCGAGAGGTCAAGCCGGAGAGGAAAAGAAAGACACCAAAACACCCGCGTTGAAGGCGTTTGGCCGGGATCTGACGGAACTTGCCAGAAATGGGGAGCTCGATCCGGTGATCGGGAGAAAATCCGAGATTCGGCGCGTGATTCAAATTTTGTGCCGACGCACCAAGAACAATCCTGTTTTGATCGGTGAAGCAGGAGTGGGCAAAACGGCGATCGTCGAAGGGCTTGCTCTGGAAATTGCTAGTGGAATTATCCCGGAGATTCTCGCCGACAAGCGACTTGTGACCCTTGACCTGGCTTTGATGGTTGCGGGGACAAAATACCGTGGTCAGTTCGAAGAACGGATTAAAGCCGTAATGGATGAGATCAAACGGGCGGGGAACATCATTATTTTTATCGACGAGCTGCATACGATCGTCGGGGCAGGAGCGGCGGAAGGCGCGATGGACGCGTCCAACATCTTCAAGCCGGCCCTCTCTCGGGGTGAGTTGCAGTGTATCGGCGCGACAACTCTGAACGAATACCGTAAGTACATCGAAAAGGACAGCGCTTTGGACCGCCGTTTCCAAAGTGTTCAGGTGGATGCGCCCAGCGTTGAGGACACCATTCTGATCTTGAAAGGTATCCGACACAAGTACGAGGAGCACCAAAAGGCGATCTTTACGGACAAAGCATTGGAGGCCGCGGCGAAACTTTCAGAAAGGTATATCACAGCCCGATTCCTTCCAGACAAAGCGATCGATATTATGGACGAGGCGGGTTCGAAAGCCCGTATTGCGTCTCTAGCGAGACCGCCCGAGATTGAGTCGCTGGCTACCACCATCGAAGAAGTCTGCGGGAAAAAAGAGGAAGCGATCAGCAAGCAGCATTTCGAGGAGGCCGCGAAGTTCCGCGATGAGGAAAAGCAACTTCGAGCCAAACAGGAAAGCGTCCTGGAAGATTGGAAGA
Organism: Verrucomicrobiia bacterium; assembly: GCA_030424825.1. Classification (GTDB taxonomy): domain Bacteria; phylum Verrucomicrobiota; class Verrucomicrobiia; order Opitutales; family Opitutaceae; genus Pelagisphaera. The sequence continues at coordinate 7,925 of JAUHWE010000117.1, read as the reverse complement.
AAAGTCGTGAGGAAAGTCGAATCACGGTGGACGAGGACGACATGATGAAAGTCGTGGCGGACTGGACTGGAATTCCTTTGACGCGTATGGAAAAGAAGGAGACAGAGCGTTTGCTTCAATTGGCGAGCGAGCTTCAGCAGACTGTCATTGGCCAGGACGAGGCGTGTTCCACCATTGCCAAGGCATTGCGTCGGAGTCGAGCGGACTTGAAAGATCCGAACCGTCCCATTGGAGCCTTTATGTTTCTCGGACCAACGGGTGTTGGGAAAACGTTCTTGGCGCAGACCTTGGCGGAAAAGATGTTTGGCGACAGGAATTCGATTATACAGGTCGACATGTCCGAATACATGGAGAAGTTCTCTGTTTCGCGTATGATCGGCTCTCCTCCAGGTTACGTGGGCCACGAAGAAGGAGGACAGCTTTCAGAGCAAGTACGTCGCAAGCCTTACTCGGTAGTGCTCTTCGATGAGATCGAAAAAGCCCATCCAGATGTCGTCCAGATCATGCTGCAGATTTTCGAAGAAGGCCGCCTAACAGACAGCTTGGGCCGCGAAATCGATTTCCGCAATACGATCATCATTATGACAACCAATGTCGGTGCGGCTGCAATTCAACGCCAAACAAAGATGGGCTTTGGAGCTGCCAAATCGATGGGCAATGACTACGAGTCCATTAAGGAGAACGTTACTGAGGAAGCGAAGAAGACCTTCAAGCCGGAGTTTCTCAACCGTATTAACGACCTCATTGTGTTCCACAGCTTGGAGCGCGAGCACTTGTTCAAAATCGTGGATCTGGAGATCGCCAAGGTTCAGACTCGACTCAACGAAAAGAAGATTTCCGTTGATCTGACGAAGGATGCGAAAGAGCTGATCATCGACACTGGATATGACGAGAAATACGGGGCCCGTCCATTGCGGCGCGCAATCGAACAATTGCTTGAAGATCCTCTGGCCGAGGCCTTGCTTGCTGGCGAGATCACCGAAGGGGATTCCGTGGCGGTCGACCGCGATGGAGAGCAACTTATGTTCACTTCGATTGAGAATGCCGAAGCAACCACATCCGAGTCCGAATCAACCTAAGGGTTCGATACTCGGACCCGCTTGAGGAGTGGAGACATTACAACAACCGTTTTGATTAACAGCCGCGAGTTTACTCCCGCGGCTTTTTTTTGAATACGAATCTGTTTTGTGAGCGTATTAGATTTCTAACATTATTCAACGAGCGTTGAATCTTCCTGCCCGAAATTAGAGCGGATTTTAATGAACAGAGTAATTCAAGTAGTTTCAATCGCCGCTTTCTTTGCTTTGGCATTGTACTGGGCTTGGATTGAGAAAACGGAAGATTCGCTCGATCGAAAAGAAGGCCTTGCTACGGTCTCTCACAAGAAGGGGGACGACAATGGTTTGCCGCAAGCGGCGGGCTCTTTCGGAAAAAAGGCTGTAAACGACCGGAGTCCATTAGAATTGGAATTGATCTCTCCGGCGGGACGATTTGCAGCGAGTAGAGTGCTCGATCGGAAAATCGAATTAGGGGATTTTGCGAATACCGCAGTCACAGCCTATTTCTTAGTAGAAAGTGGGGGTGAGCGTAAGCGGAAAGTCTTTCTGGAGCAACAGTACGAATTCGATGAAGATAGAAATGAGCTGTCATTGAAGAATCAGTACGCTGCGGTTGGCGATGAAATTATTTTTGATGCAAACCCGCTCCTGGTCGACGCGAATGCCTTGGAGGATTTTCTCGAATCTGCAAACAGTTTCGTTTCAAGAGAGTCACGATTGTCGAGTTTTGTTCAAATCAAGCTTCGTTCTCCGAGTGTTTCCGCTTACCTTAACCTTCTAATTGGACTGGGTAAGCAATTTCCAAATACAGTCGTTTCGCGAGATGATCTGTATTTTACATCTGCAGAGCCATCCGAGTACTCGTCCGCTCTGCAATGGCATCTTGATCAAATCAAGGCACCCGATGCTTGGGAATTCTCGACTGGGGAGGACGATGTCGTCGTAGCGGTAATAGACACGGGATGCAATGTGGATCACCCCGATTTGTTGGACAACATTTTTGTGAACGCAGCTGAGATTCCTGATAATGGAGTTGATGATGACGGCAACGGGTTCGTCGACGATGTAAGGGGATGGGACTTTTTGGATGATGACGCCAATCCAAATGACGAGACAGGGCATGGCACTCATGTGTCGGGGATTGTTGGAGCCCGGGGAAACAATGGTATTGGAACCTCTGGAGTCGGCTGGAATATCAAGGTCCTTCCCTTGAAGGTTGGAGATAGTACCGGTCTTTCAAGTTCCGCAATCGCGGAAGCGCTGCGTTACGTATCGAGTCTGAAGGGAAATGGAGTGAACTTAGTTGCTACCAATAATTCCTACGGGTCAAGTGCCCCGAACAACGTTGCTCGAACCGAGATCAAAGTTCACGAGGATATTGGTATTGTTTTTGTCGCTGCTGCAGGAAATGCCGGTGAGGATATTGATGCGGCTGGGAATTCCCAGTATCCCGCTGGGTTCCCTGAGTCCAACATTATCTCGGTCGCTAATTCAACGCAGGGGGACGACCTTTCGTTTGGTTCGAATTTCGGTGTCGAAAGCGTGGATATAGCGGCTCCAGGGCAAGAAGTGTATTCAACTTATAGTGGCAATGGATATGATTTTCTAACCGGAACCTCAATGGCCTCACCGATCGTTGCGGGAGCAGTCGCATTGCTAGCAGCCCATGAACCGGGACTTACGGCCACCGAATTGCGGCAACGAGTCTTTGATTCAGCAGAGCCGTTGGACAGTCTGGCGGGAAAGGTCGTGACGGGAGGACGTATTGACCTGCTCGCTATGCTGGAACCGGATTTGAAGGGGCATACTCTTTCAGTTCCAAGCCACAAAGGACATCTTGTGCTTTTGCCTGATCCCGATATTGAGGTTGCATTCGAAATTGAGGCGCAAAGCGATGCGAGCACGACTTTGGAATACTTGGGAACGCGTCAGGATGTAAGGATTCAAAAAGTTTCCGCTCTAAACTACGCCGTTCAATTTAGCTCTAGTGGAGGCTATCGCTTTCGATTCCGATCTGAGAAAAGAGGGATTGTTAGAGAAGTAGAAAAATTCGTTGTCGTCGGTGCTGGGGCATTAAGTGATGTTACGTAAGGCCTGCTCCACTCGTGGGATCTACAAGAAGATGGATCCGTAGCGATCGATAGTGCGGGATCTGGAGATGCAGAAATTGTAGGGGCCACGCGGGTGGATACTCCCTTGGGTCGCGGTATCGATTTCGATGGCACATCCAGCTTTGCCCGATTCAATGCCACCTATTCGCCGCGTGTAACCCTGTCCGCGTTTGTGAAGTCCGATGATCTCTTGTCGAGTCCGCACCCTCGAATCATTAATATGCCGGACTACTATCTGTATTTTTCAACCAGAGGGATATCGGATGTTCCCGACGGTAACGCGAACACCCTGAAGTTTTATTCGAATCGGACCGGCGATTTTGGCGTCTGGAACTCTCCTCCTGATACCGTTTATGAAGGAGAGTGGATGCATGTTCTAGCGAGTTACGATAGCAGCGAAATTGCGAATACTCCCAAACTCTATATAAATGGAGTAGAGCAGAAAGTTCGCTTGCAACGGATTCCCATAGGAGAACAGACCACCGGTGGCGGTGCGGCCTATATTGGCGATCGTGAAGACGAAACGCGGGCTTGGGATGGGCAGATGGATGAAGTTCGAGTCTACAACCGAACAGTCGATAAAGAAGAAGTATCCCGGCTGGCAGCTCGATATGCCTCTGCTGTCTGGAATACGTACTCTCTCTCGGCTAACCCAAGCGCAGACTCGGAAGGGACGTTTACACTCTCTTTGGTCGATGCGGCGAACCGTTCACCCGATGCTGAATTTGAATGGCGGCTGGTTGATGAATCGATTGGGGTTTCCCTGAGCGATACAGACGGATCGATAGTCGAAGTTTCGAATCCAGAAAATGTGAATACGAGAATCGTTTTAAAGGCCTCTAATGTGTTAGGAGTCCGTTACTATAAATACGATTTGATAAGCGATCCTCCGGTCATTGATTCAGGTGTCTACACGGGCACGACTTCAACTGGAGGGACTTTGTGGATCGAAGTCGAAGAGGGGCTACGAAAGGGTAGTGTCACTATTTGGGATGAAAGTTCCAGCATATCACGCATTCGCGAGCCCATTCTTATAGACTCTTTTGGCAACTTTGAGACAGATCGTTTTCTTCCTTTTCGAGTTGCCGGCAAGATCGACGGTGGGGTTTCGGGTCAAATTGAAGGTACCGCTGTCGCGTTTTCAGGTGAAAATATAGAGCCGAGTAGCGGTGTCAGTGGGTTTGCTGGTTTTTTCTCAGGCGGGGTTATCGGAAAGGGGGGACAGTCCTTCGATCTGAGAGTGCTGGACAATGGAGATGCGTTTCTTTGGCGTGTTGGCGCTCCCACAGAACTTATAAAGGGGGTGGTTGCTATTGACGGCAGCTTGGAATTCCTTGGAGGCGATGGGTCATTGATTGCGGGGGAGATTGATGCGGCAAAGGAAAGCATTCGAGGGACTTTGTCAGAGGGAAGCGAAGTAAGAGGAATCTATTTGCGCCAGGATGAATCGAATCCAGATAATAGATACGTTAATCTATCTACGCGGGGATTTTCAGGATTCGGGGAAAACGTGTTGATTGGCGGTTTTGTGCTTTCCGGAGATCAATCGAGAACCGTGCTGATTAGGGGGATTGGGCCTGATTTGGAGAGTCGAGGAGTTGCTGAGTATTTGCCGAACCCATTGATCAAAGTTTTTAGCGAGGGTCTGGTGATTGCGGAAAACGAAATTTGGGAAAACCAGTCGAACGTAGATGATATCGTCGCCTTCTCGAATAGGGCTCAAGCCTCGCCCCTGCCTTCGAAAAGTCTGGATGCGGCGTTGCTCTTAGATTTGGACCCAGGACTCTATACGGTGTTTCTCGATTCCAACGGGGAAGCCGGAGAGGGACTGTTTGAGATTTTCGATGACCCAGATGGTTCCGGACCTTCATTGTTCAATGTGTCCACAAGGGGTAAGATTAGCGGACTAGGAAATCCATTGATTGCGGGATTTGTGGTGTCAGGGGAAGAACCGAAACCTGTGTTGATTAGGGCACTCGGACCTGCTTTGTCAGATCGTGGAATCGTAGAGCCCCTAGCAGATCCCTGGATCGAAGTTTATTCCGAAGGAGCTGCTATCGCTTCTAACGACGATTGGAGTGAGGGTTCCTCACCCAGTTCGGGGGGCAACTCTATCAGAGGACCGGCTCAAGGGCTGGTGAATGCATTCCAGTCTTCGGGCGCAACACCCCTCGATTTTGGTTCGAAGGACGCGGCCATGCTCGTCTGGCTGGAGCCGGGTTTGTACACTGTAGTCGCGCGGGGTGTTGATGGAGCTGAGGGAGTCGCCTTGGTTGAAGTGTACGAAATCGATTAGTACCCCTGATTTTTGGCAAACCGCTCTTTTCCTGTGTGAGTGGCGACAGCGCTTAATGCGGGGGTTGCATTCTGTAAAAGCGGCTCTATTGGTTCTGCGTCATGTTCGTCGACGAGACAAAAGTGAAGTTGCAAGCGGGAGACGGGGGCCGAGGCTGTGTCAGTTTTCGTCGTGAAAAATATGAAGCCTTTGGAGGTCCCAACGGAGGGGATGGTGGCAAAGGAGGTGATGTTGTTCTGGAAGGTTCGAATAATGAGAACAACCTTACCCGTTATCGTTTTCAGCCTCACTGGAACGCGGGTCGTGGTGAACATGGCCGAGGCTCCGACCAGAGCGGTGCCCAAGGCAAAAACTGTGTTTTGACAGTGCCTCCCGGAACCTTGGTGGTTGATTTGGAAACCGGTCAGGTCGTGGCAGAGATCCTTGAGCATGGTGAAACGAAAGTATTGCTCGAAGGGGGCAACGGAGGCTGGGGCAACAAGAAATTCAAGAGCTCCGTAAATCGAGCGCCTACTAGAGCCAATCCCGGTGAGCCCGGAGGGGCAGGAGAGTATAAACTCATTCTCAAAAGTATCGCGGATATCGGTCTGGTGGGGTACCCGAATGCGGGAAAATCGACGTTGACGGGGTTGATCACGAATGCGCGGCCGAAAGTGGCAGCGTATCCTTTTACGACGCTACATCCGCAAATCGGGGTTATTGAGTATCCGGCCCGTTACAAGCGGCTACAGATTGCCGACATCCCTGGATTAATTGACGGTGCGAGTGAGAATCGAGGCCTTGGGCATCGTTTTTTGAGGCACATTGAGCGTTGCTTTTTGCTTACCCTCATCATTGACATGTCAGGAATTGATGGGAGGGAGCCTTGGGCGGATTACGACCAGCTCATTGGGGAATTGGGCGCCTACGATCCCGCACTGCTAGAGAAACCTAAACTAGTGGTGGCCAATAAGATGGATGAAGAGTCAGCGGTAGAAAACCTGAAGGTATTCCAGCGAACCCGGGATGTCCCAATCCAGCCGGTCTCATGTTTGACCGAAGAAGGTCTGGAAGAGTTAAAAGAACTTCTCTGGGAAAAGGTGTCTGAGGCTAAAGCTAAGGAAAAAGAAGTCGAGAATTCAGATAGCGGAAACGCGAACGACGACTCACCACCAGCTAAGCCTTAAATAATCCCGCCAAATGGCCAGTCTCAAGCCACTTATCATGCGTGCCAATCGACTCCTCGGAGCTAGTTTGGTAGAGAAAGGGCTTGTCTCGATCGACGATCTTGACGAGGCCAACGATCGGCTTCTCGAGCTCATGTCTACCGATTCAAACACGGTTCAAGTGAACCTTTTGTCGATCCTCGTGGGAGAAAAGCAATCGGTAAACGAAAATGAACTGCTTGAGCTTCTCGTCGAGGAATATGGGCTTGGCCTCGTTGACGTGCGAGATGTTGAGTATCCAGATTCGCTCAAGAAAGGCCTTGATACAAAGGCTTGCTGGGCGACCTTGACCGTTCCTTTCGATCATGTCGAAGACACGACCTATCTCGCGAGCGCGTACTATCTCAGCCCGGCTGCCCGCTCGCATTGGGAAGAAAAGCTGGAAGGGCATGTGGTCTGGTATGCCGCAACCGTAGAGTCCTTGTCAGACTTTTTGGACAAATTTGAAGCCGCCGCCGCTATTTCGGCAACAAGTTAAGGGTTATGGCATTGGGAAGACTTCAGGGCGCGATCGTCGATAATCTAGCGGACCGTTCGTATTTAAACAGCGGTCAGGTGGAAGAATTGAGGGCTTTCGACTCGGATCTGAATGGAAATGAGTTCGACGAGTTACTGCTAGGAGAATATCGCGTCACACTTCACCAGTTGAATGTCGCCAAGGCCAAGGCCTATGGAGTGGCTCCGTTCAATGTAAAGCGACTGGATATTAACAAAGGGACTTGGGAAATACTCGATCAGGAATTCTGCAACGAGAACGGTGTAGTTCCGGTAAGCTGTGTGGGAAAGTACATTGTGGTCGCTTTCTCGAATCCATTCGAACTGACCGTTTCGAGCAAAATTGCGGAGATCAGCGGTAAGCAGGTTGTGACGCTTCTTAGTCCCGAAAGGGAAATCAAGGAAGTCCTCAATCAGGATGCGAATACATCCAAAGAGTCGCAGTTTGACGATGTTGTTGAAGCGGTAGGAATTGAGTTTGGTACTGCGGAAGATCTTGATGAAGAAGATCTCGACGACGAAGAGTCCGCCCCGATCATCCAGCTTGCGAATCGGATTGTTGAGGATGCCTATGGTTTGGGGGCGAGCGATATCCATATCGAGCCCCAGGAAAAAGAGCTTATTGTCCGTTACCGCATTGATGGCGTTTGTCAGGAGAAACTGCGTTTGCCGAGCAAGGTGTCAGGATCGCTGATTGCCCGACTTAAAATCATGTCCAATCTAGACATCGCGGAAAGGCGGTTACCTCAGGATGGTCGGA
>JAUHWE010000793.1 GCA_030424825.1 Verrucomicrobiia bacterium | reverse complement strand
CCGCATTAATAAAGGAATAGTCCGCATAAAGGAACTCGGTAACAGGAATATTATTATCGATGGCGTATCTGAAAAACTCCTTGGCTTCGGCAACCATATCATCGCTCAAATTCTTGCGATTGTAGAGCGGAAAGTGTTCAGGATCGGGAGCCATGAAGTTGATTCGATCCAACTGCAACCAGGCGTGAGGGAATTCCTTCAGAAATTCATTTGCTCCAGATCGATCGAATTGATTGTGAATTTCTGTTCGGACATCTTCGAAGCTATTCAGATCGCCGCACCGTGCTTTTTCCAGGATTTGAGAATCGGGAATGGTGCTCTTTAGAAAGTAACTTAACTTGGTAGCGAAACGGTCGGCAGGATCACCCTCTTCCGCGCTGATCAATAAAAAGGATGGGGAAACCAATATGGCTACAATGCCTTCCTTCAATGCTTCTATATCACCAAGATTCTCCGCAGCTGACTTGACCAGTTTAACAATCGGGTCCAACTCTCCCTCGCGTAGCTTGCGACGCCACGCCCGTTCCGCGATTGGATGGAGAATTGCTTCCGCATTCTCGACCCTGGGATTTCGTCCCAGAAGCGCGAGTTGGCGCTTTGGCGGCCAACTTTCATAAATGGGTCCTTCGACTTCGGCATTGAATAGTCGAGGTCTTGGCCCTTGCCAATATTCGGTCCAATGCTTCCAGTGGTCAACGATGCTAGCGAAAGGTTCGGAAGCCTTGGGGACAACTTCCCTCAAGACTTTCTGATACAATTCCGGATTGTGAACTTTGAGATGATCATGGGCAATGGAGTATTGGAATTTAAAATTCCCATTGCTTCTCACGCGAAGCCCGTCCGTCGGGTATGAGAGCTCGACTCGGGTTCCTTCTGCGATCCATTCGTCCAATTCAATCTCCATGACTTCGTCATCCGGAAGATTAAAGGTGTGGGTGCGGTCACCGAGGTGTACTCTCAGGCGAATGGGATCATCATGATAAATTCCGGTTAAGCTTTCGTCATAGATTCCCCGGTCTACTCCGGTTGCGTTGATTTTTATACGGTAGCGACCGCTGACGGGGGCCGACTGAAAATTTTTAAAATACGCATGCAGACGCATATCCAGAAAATCAATGCTATCGTCAGTTCGAATACATTCTCTCTCTTCATTTGCCAGGAACTGTTGCGTGCTTTTCATGAGCAGTTTGTCGGAACTCACAATATAGTGACGAGTTTCGGGCCGCTCTCCAGACAGGATGGTAGCGTCAAGGATCTTCCGTAATGATTCGATATATTGTTCGACGTGAAACTGGCTCAAGCCAAGTGCTTCGCCATTAGTATCGAACCCATCTTTCAGCCTATCACCCAATAAATTGGCCACCGGTTGATGAGTACCCACGTCTTCAATCAATAATACGTCGCTTATGCTATTTGCCAGCTCACGGTTGTTTAACCGGCGAGGCCTGATCTCCCGTACTGGGTTATCCTGTTCATGGTATTCTCGTACATTTTGGGTAAGGAAATCGATGAGGCGCTCCCTTTCTGCTCCTGAAAGTTTGCTCTTTTCCGGCGGTGGCATTTCTTTAGTGGCCACAAAGTCGAGACTGTCTTCCCAGAAAAAGTAATTATCCTTGCTGGGAGCCTTCCCGAGGTGGCTCAAACTAAAATCGCCCTTTAATTTGTCGTCGTTGTGGCATTTCCCACAGTGCTCTCTCATCAGAGCCGGACCAGCAAGGGTCGTTGAACTGACAATCACGGTACCGAGTAGAACGGTAGTAAAAAACTGACTACGCATATTGCAGGTCGAAGGTGCCGGTACTCGTATTGAACTTGTCCTGCTCAATCCCGAAACGCTGCTGTAGGGTGGCGTAGAGATTGCAAAGCGGCATGTTTTTGCCCGCGCTGTTACGAGTATCTACATGGCCCAAGTGTTTGAAACCGCCACCCACCACCATGATAGGCAAATTACGGTTGGAGTGGGTGCCGCCGTAGCCCATGCCGCTGCC
>JAUHWE010000116.1 GCA_030424825.1 Verrucomicrobiia bacterium | reverse complement strand
GCAATCGGTTCTCATTCGACTACAACAAAGTTCTTGTCGAAGACCGTCTGGCGATTCGCGTTTCAGCCTTGAAGGAGTCGATGAACTACAAGCAGGAGCCCGCATTCGAGGATGACGATCGCTTCTACGCCGCGTTCAGCGGGGTCCTCTTTAAGAACGAAAACTCCAACTTTCTCGGCCGGACCACCCTTCGCGGAAACTTTGAGACCGGCGAGATGCGTGCGAACCCCGCCAACATTCTTCCTCCGGGCGACGCGATCAAGGATTGGTTCAACCTGCCCAATCCGGAAATCCAGGACATCGTCGGTGTCGATTGGGCTACGGTCCAAGGCGAGAGCGTCTCATGGGCGGTAGACGGATCATTCTCGCCAAAGTGGATCGTGGACAACAACCGACCGGAGGGATTTCCCAGAGCATGGCGTACCGTCGACGGTTCGGCTCGTCCTCCCTACTTTCAGGATGTGAACATCTACTTTCAGGAAGATGGAGTCGCTACGATCGGTTTCCCCGCAGCTCCCGACGTGCAGGGAGTTCAAGGCCGAATTCAATACAAGAACGGCGAACAGGGTCACACAATCGGAAACAACCCCCGCGGTGAACTCTTTGTTGTGAAACCCTTCGAAGGGGAGACCTATTCGACCGGATTCACGATCCCCTCCGTCGTGGACCGCAATATCTGGGACAACCAGAACAATCTCTTCAGCGGAAATCTAAACTTCCGTAACCAAGATTTCGACACGCACAACTTTACCATTGAGCAGTCTTTCCTAGATGGCAACGCTGGTCTAGAGCTCGCCCTCGACGAGCAGGACTACGAAAGGAGAACCGCCACCCTATTGTCGAATGGACGATTCAATGCCCTGACAATCGATCCCAACGGGTTTCTCAACTATCCAGGACCGAATCCCGGTACCGGAGAAGGCCCTCAGGATCTCGCTAATCCTAATGCCGGAAGACCGTTGGCCGCATTAGGAGGACAGTCCGGAGGCGATCGCGGGGATGAGCAGCACTTCTTTACTAATCGCGAAGCGTTTAGAGCAACCGCTTTCTACAATCTCGATTTCTCGAACAACGAAAATCCTTCAAAATGGCTGGGACGACATGTGCTCAGCGCCTTCTACAACGACCAGGATATAGAATCGATCACTCGGGAGGTCGGCGGATATTACGTCGGTGATCCCGTTGATCAATTGAGAACCTGTATCCAGCCCTGTAATTCAGCTTTTGCTTGGCAGTACTTGGCTCCCTCCCAACTAGATAGCAGTGTCACCAAGCCCGGTGATGTCCATGTAGATCGCGGGGTATTTCTTCCTCCCTTCGGAGGGAACTCCTACACCGCTGCCTATTGGGATGACGCCAACAATGTTTGGGAAACAGGTACCGTAACCGAAACGCAGGCTCTTGATGGTGGAAGTCGCCGACTGGATTCGTTCCAATCCGAAGTGTACAGCGTTCAGAGCTATTTCCTCGAGGACCACCTCGTCGGACTCGTGGGCTGGCGTACGGACAGTATCGAAAACTTCTCCGTCAACGCGAACTCCTTTCCCAAGGACAGCGCTGGCAACCGGCCGGAGCCGCATTCCTTAGCCATGGAAATGCAAGACCCGATTCCTGATGTTGACAGTTTCACATGGAGTGTGGTCGGACACGCCCCCTTTACGCTTCCTGGTGAAACCAAATTAAGCGCTCACTACAGCGAATCGGAAAACTTCCAACCGACTGGCTTACGTCGTAATGCTTATGGAAATACAATCGGATCCCCCCAAGGAACAACCAAAGAATACGGACTGTCTTTCGATGCCTTCAACGGAAAGTTGTCCATTCGGACCAATTGGTATGAGACGATTAGCTCTCTAAATGCCGCTTCAGTTGGCACCGCCAACAACGGCGCCACCAGCGTCATCGTAACCTCCTTAAACGAATGGCAAGATGTTGCCGATGGCATCGTTAGGGACGCCGACGACGAAGCCTACACCATCGACAAGGCACTCTCGCCCCTGTCTGAAGGGGGCCTGCAGGATAGTCAACTCGACCTGAGAGGACAATGGTCTTCCTACGATCAGTTGCTCAACGACATTCTCGGCACCATTCCTCCTGAAGTGCAGGCCAATGCCCAAATCGGCCTCGATACCTCGACCGGCAACTGGGAGATCCAAGGCGACTTCGGAAATCGAGTCGCGACTCAAGACGTGTCGGCAGAAGGGTTTGAAATGGAAGTCGTCGCGAACCCAATCGAGAATTGGAGAATTGGATTCAATCTTGCCCAACAAGAAACGGTAACCAGCAACACAGCAGTCTCTCTAGGTGAAGTCATCAATCAAATAAGCAGCAATATCGAGGCAGCCGGTCTCTCCAATCTGCGCGACCGACCAGACAGCACGACTGGGTTCGTCTTCCAATCAACCTACGAACGATCCGCGCTCCTGCCTTTAGTAAGCGCTCGAGCCAAAGACAATACGGTCGTACAGGAACTCGTGGAATGGCGCTGGAACCTATTCTCCACCTACCAGTTTTCTGATGATTCCTTTCTCAAGAATGCAGGAATTGGCGGGGCCCTTCGTTGGCAAGACAGCGTGGCCACCGGTTACGAACTATTGAATATCGAAGGACAACTTGTCTCGAATGTCGATAAGCCCTTCTTCGGATCCGACGATCTTGCCGGAGACATTTGGATGAACTACAAGGGCAAGCTGACCGACAAAGTAAATTATCAAGTTCAACTCAATGTTCGCAATCTGATAGGTGAAGACGACTACGTACTGATTGCCACCAATCCTGACGGAAGTCCAGCGGTATTCAGAAATCCAAACCCGACGGAAGTGTTCCTCACCACAACCTTCAGCTTCTAGACCAAGCAATCCCAGGCTCGCTACACAACGTAGCGAGCCAACTTGGAAGGGCAATCCTAGCATTGTCTCTAAACTTGTCTGTTCACAAACGAAACCCAGCATATCCCTGCGTTCAACTCGATCGTTAACCCATGAAGGCATCCAATACACTTTTCATTCTTTCCGATGAACATAGCCGCGAAACCAGCGGTTGCTACGGGCATCCGATCGTCCAAACTCCGAACATTGATCGACTAGCGGCGGAAGGAACCCTCTTCGAGAACGCCTATACGAACTGCCCTATTTGCATCCCCGCTCGAGCGTCGCTGCAAACCGGACGCTATGTACATCAAACTCGAAATTGGTGTAATGGGAATCCGTATACTGGTGATATCGATGGGTGGGCTCATCATTTGAAATCCGCCAGGCACAAGGTGGTGTCGATCGGGAAACTCCATTTTCGCTCAACCGATGACGACAATGGCTTTACCGAAGAGATTATACCGCTACACGTAGTCGATGGAATCGGCGACCTTCTAGGCTGCCTTCGCAAAGATCCTCCCGAACGAGATTGTTTACACCTGATGGCGGAAAACATTGGTTCCGGTGATAGTTCCTATCAGGAATATGACCGAAGAATTGCAGAGGCCGCTTGCAACTGGTTGAAGGAAAAGAGCAAGGAAGCTCCTGAAAAGCCGTGGACGCTTTTTGTATCATTCGTATGCCCCCATTTTCCTCTAATCGCCCCCGAAGCGTTCTTCCGACTCTACGACCCAGGCAAAATCTCGCTGCCGAAAGCTTATCAGCAAGCCGATGCGATCCACCATCCGGCCTTGGAGCAGATGCACTCCTACATGAATTACGATCAGTATTTCGACGAGGAGAAAACCCGAATCGCCATTGCAAGTTATTATGGCCTCGTGAGCTTCATTGATCACCTCATTGGAAACGTGCTCGACGCTTTGGAAGCGTCAGGATTCGCCCAAAATACCCGAATCGTATACTCAAGTGATCATGGCGACAATCTCGGCGCCCGAGGATTCTGGGGCAAGTCGACTTTCTTCGAAGAATCCGTCGGAATACCGCTCATTCTATCAGGCCCCGACATTGATAAAGGCAAGCGAGTGAAAACACCCGTGTCCCTCGTCGATCTGGCTCCAACGCTAATCGATTTCAATGGTGAAAACCTATCGGAATCAGAAAAGTCAGAGCTGCCAGGAAGCAATTTGACGCGTATTGCCGCAGGCGATTCTCCCGACAGGGCCGTCCTCTCGGAATACCATGCCATCGGTTCGACAACTGGAACTTTCATGATCCGGTATTTGAATTGGAAGTACATACACTACGTTGGATACCCCTGCCAGCTCTTTGATCTGGAGAGCGATCCACAGGAACTCAACGACTTGGGACTGAATCCGGAATTCAAGGATATCGTGGACCTTTGCCACACGAAACTACTGGAAATCTGCAATCCTGAAGCAGTTAACTCCCAAGCATTCGAGGATCAAGCAAACCGAATTGCCGAACAGGGCGGTCCGGAAACGATACTAAAAAGAGAATCAATCCCATTCACTCCCGCTCCCGTCTAATGGTCAATCGGGAGCCAAACCTGTGAAGGCAAACACAACAATTCTCACCCTCAGCTAGTAAATTCGAGCGTTTGAACCATTCGCTTTCCACTACTCAGTTCCCGAACGGTAGCCGTAGCCAGGCAGGGTCCTCTTAAAGCGGGAACTGAATACAAATAGTACTGATCTTCAAGGGCCTCAGGGCTGCGTGTGGAGGGAACAGAAACAAGATTCGGAGAAACGGTTTCCCCATTCAACGTCAAGCTTTCAAACTCAGCTAGAGGCTCCTTGAGAATTCCGTGATTTGTATTCCGGTGGGCCACTCGGATGCGCAGGTTGATCCCTGTTTCAGGCCGAGCCACCTCAAATGCGTCCTCCGGCTTAACCGCAACCATAGACAGCATTGGCCGGCCAATATCTGGATTTTCCCACCAGCGCCAATCCCGTTCGCGTTCCTTCACGAATTGCGTCACCTCATCGGATCCACTGTGTATCCATGTTTCAAAGTTTGTTCGGTAATCATGCCGAACCGCCGCAACCCAATTATTATCCAGCGCCTTAAGCCATGCCTCCCAAGTAGGTGCGTCCCCTAAAAACAGCGTACGCATGCCCTCTGTCTGATCAGAGAACCACCAGGGCTCTTTCCCATGAGCATCTTGCAAGGCGATAAACGGAAGCTGCCCTCGCCAGCGATGAAGGAAGGGTTCGCTGGTAGTGAAATCGATATTGCCAAAATGAAACGTACTGATGGCCGAATAGCCGGGTCGCATCAGGGAATCATCCAAAAATAATCGAATGGCATCCTCATGTTGGCCAAATTGCCAGTTGAGACGCCCTCCACCTTCGCGTAATTGCGCTAAGCGTTGATTTCGGAATCGAGACCATGAAACGGGGCTCTCTTTCACTACTGATTCCCCGATTTCCGCATCGGATGGCGCCATAATGTCCGCGATGTGACTGTAGGTTCCCGTCCCTGGCAAATCTATCCAGGAACCATATTCTTCATCGGCCAGAAAAAAGGACACCGGTACATTGTCCGACTTTGCCCGTTTCTCAACGGCTTCCCGCCAACCCGGCTTGGCATTCTTGGCACCCCAAAGATGAATCTTTAACGCTTTGGCGAGGGCAACCGTTTCAGTCGGACTACCCTGTCCATGAGACTCAATTTGGATCGAGTAGACTTTAAGTTTCCTTGGTAGCGCTTTCCGGCGGGGAATGGGGCGTCTCTTCAAGGATTGGAATTCCGCGTAGGACAGCGTCGTCAATGCATCTACCGCGTAAAAGGTCGCCATAGGATTGCTCAGCCATCCGGGCTTGTCAGAAAATCCACCATCGGCATTGGCCAATGATTCTAAATATTGAATACAACGCTCCTTCCTCTTTGGTTCGCTTCCCAACAAATGCAATGCTCTGACCGCTGCCCACGTATACGCCACATCATCCCACCCACCTATTTCGGGCTCGGGTTGGTGCGTGAACCCACCGTTCCGCAGTTGACACTTCTGTAACCAGCGGATTGTCGATTCCTTTTTCTCCTTGATCCTGCCTAGAAGATTCAACGCTTCCAATCCCCACCAAGTGTTTAGAATATTCCCATCGCCTCCCTCTGAGGCCAGAGTCGTATTGTAACTCCCGTTTTCGCGCCGCCTCGTATCCAGATAGTCAACAAAGGGCGTACCTGGATTGGGCAACCCTAGCAGCTTGCAAGACTGGAAGTGCTTTACCTCCGCCTGAAAATACGGATGCCCCTGCTTCTCGTAACGCTTGTTGTATCCACGAGGAGCCTTCAAACTACTGAACTCGTCTTGCATCGAGCGTATATCTTCGCCCAACCAAGCGAGCGCTTGAAGGTGCTGATAATTGAAAATGAATCGACGCTCCGACAGAGGCCAAATTTTCTGTGGATGGTGACTCCAAGTAAACTTGACCAGCTCCTCCTTCCGCGGTGGGACCTTACCCAACGCTTGGTAGCACCCGATTGCGTAGAGCGTCGGAGTGAGATGCGGGACGTTCTGCCCGTGCCACGCATACCCGCCTTCACCCTTTCGCAGCGTTTCCAAATAGTCGAGGACCGAAACAACCCCGTCGCTGGCATTCCCCTGCCCATAGAAGCGATGGGGGAAAACGCCTGCCAAACCGGCTGCTAGCAACGACTTCAGCACCCCCCTTCGACTCAAAGAATTTTCCAAGCTCGCGTCCATAGCTCGCAATATTCTGAAAACAATGGGAAGAGACAATCGTAAAACAAAGGACTCTTATAGATCGAGCAAAACGTCTCTTTGCCTCGAAACCGTGACCGCCTATTTTAAAGGATCGGCCATCTGCCCTTGAAGCCAGGCAAATTCCGACTTCAAGGTCATCAGTGTTCCCTCATACTTCGGGTCTTCTGCAAGATCATTCATTTCCATGGGATCCGCTTGCAGGTCGTATAGCCGATAGGTCTCGATTCTCGGGTAGTAGATCATTTTGTAACCTCTCGCGATAATGGCTCTCTGGCTATCCGGCTCGTATGCTCCGTAGATGTAGTCATACTGCTTCGTTCTCGATCCCTCGATCACCGGAAGCAGACTTTTAAACTCCACGTATTCCGGCTGGGGAATACTGGCGAGCTCGAGCGACGTGGCCATGACATCCTGTAAATAGACGGGTGTATCTATTTTTCTACCACGTGGAATATTTGGTCCCTTAACCAATAAGGGCGGGCGCAGGCTGTGCTCATACATGTTTTGCTTACCGATAAAACCATGATGCCCTACCGCCAATCCATGATCCGCAGTGAAGAAGATATAGGTGTTCTCCGCCTTGCCACTCTTATCCAGCGCATCCAGAATCCGGCCGATCTGGTCATCCATATGAGTAATGATGGCATAGTATTCACGGCGATGCACCTTGACCGCGTATTCCGTGCGAGGGTACGGCGCAAGTACTTCGTCGCGTATCTCCGCCGCATTGGCTGCTTTCGTAAAAGGATACTCCGCCGCGAAATTCTCGGGGACGTCGATTCGTTCTAGCGGGTAGCGATCCAAGTACTCCTGCGGCGCCTGCCTCGGGTCGTGCGGGGCGTTGAAAGCTAAGTACATGAAGAAGGGCTTTTCCGATGCGCTCGCGATCTCCATGAAGTTCTCGGCATTATCGGCCACGACTTCGCTCCAGTGCTTACCGCCCGCCCAGAAGCCTTCGAAACTGGGATCGGTCGGGGACCAAGGATCGGGTCGACCCTCAATCGGCCGATTATAAGCCTCCGGGTAGTAAACCGGACCAGGCATTCCAGGGCGAACATGAGACACATGATCGAAGATCGCTCCGGTATCCGCCTTCACATGCCACTTGCCCGTGAAAAAAGTTTCGTATCCGGCATTGCGCATTAATTGTGACCACATCCGTTCGTTGCTCACTTCCTTTGCCAGGTTGCTATCGAGATCACGAGCCCGCCAGAGAAAGCGGCCCGTATTGATCATCGTCCGGCTCGCGACGCAAATCGCCCCATGCCAGCCTCCCATATTGTAGGTGTGTGTGAAAGCGGTTCCCTGATTCGCCAGTCGATCCAAATTCGGGGTGTCGATATCTGTGTGCCCCAACGCGGCAATCGTCTCGTAGCATTGGTCATCTGCGAAAATGAAAAGGATATTAGGCTTCTCCGCCGCCATCGTTGCGACAATGGCCGCTGATACAAGTAAAGTGAGAAGGAATTTCATTTTGAATACGGGAAAGATTGTAGGGGTTAACTTCGGATTGATAATAAGCAGTAGAATTCCAGCCCCTTCCTCACAATACAACCAAGAAATGGGATACCACCACCCCGACCAAAGGTGTCCCGATCAGGCATGCACTTTTGGGCATAAACGTTTACGCCTAAAAGTACCGACCAGAACCGGTTGAAGAAACATTGTGCTCAATCGAGAAGCGACTGCAGGTAGCTTCTTCGGTCGCATCGGCAACGCGTGTTAAATGCCATGCTTCGGGGTTGAAATCAAATCACCTACCGGTTCCAAAATCAGGCTGCGGGATTTTCGGGCCGGAAGCGAAGTCAGGAGGACACAACTTCGCTGGGTCACCGGATCGGCCCAGGCTAAAGTTCCGGTTGAGCCCCCGTGGCCAAACGACTGATTGGAGCAATACTGGCCAAAATCCTCAGGGCCAAGGGCAAAACCCAAGCCCCTCCTCGTATCCAATCCCTGATTATGATTCTGTATCATCTGGCGAGCGGTCTCCATCTTAAGCACACCTCCGCCAGGCATTAGAAAAGAATAAAGGAATTGAGCCACATCGTTGGCCGAGCCATGAGCTCCTCCCCAAGGGGCTCCTAAGTTTCGCCAGTACGGGCTGTTCCAATCCCAGTCTTTGGATGCCTCCAACCCCGCTCCGGATTCCCGGGCAGCGAATTCGGTTTGACTGCGAATGGTCTCCGACAACTTGAATGATCCTAAATTCATGGCGGTTTGCTTCATCCCAAGAGCGAGGAAAACTTCCCTGGACATAAATTCCGGAAACTCCAATTGCGTAATGCGTTCCGCAATCTCCGCAGCGAGTAAGAATCCCATGCTTTGGTAGCTGTACTGCGTCCCAGGCTTGAACAAAAGCGGTGTCCGGATGGCTTTCTCTACGAACTCTTTCAACGGGGCATGCCGCTTGCGCAGCAAGGCATTCTCCGGTAGCTGATCCGGCAATCCAGAAGTGTGCGTGAGCAGATGCTGCAGCGTGATATTCTCTCTGTCTCCACCTGAAAATTCGGGGATGAACTTCACCACTCTATCTGACAGCGCCAGTTCCCCCTGGTCTACCAGAAGCATCAATCCGGTTGCGGTCATAGGCTTGGTGATCGAAGCCAAAAGAAATACGGCTTGAGCAGAATGGGCGTTGCCGAAAGCTCGACTCTGAGTGTTTTGGCCCATACGAATGTGTAGCACGGCTGACTCCAGCACACCTGTATCCACTTCCGCTTGGATCAGGTCAATAGCTGCCTCGATTGGATCTGTCATAGCGTTCTTTCCTAATAGACTCGAGGAACCAGCAAACGTCGCCACAAGTGAAGTCAGAAGAAAATCACGACGACTAAAATTGTCGATTGTATAATAATTTCGCTTCATCATTAGTTCAATTAATCGTCTCCGTCACCCCGATCGAATGCAAGTTATCGCGATGTTCGAGGCTGTCCCATAAGTCGAATTCAGCCCCATATTCATTGGATAATTCTATTGTAGGTCGTCTCGATGAGGCGACATTCGTCTCAATTGGCGGGTCGGCGACCCACCCTACAGTTTCAATCAATTAGAGAAATACGACTTATTGGACTCTCTCTTAGAAATTTAGGAGACAAGCATTCCATACTTCCCATCATTGATGAGAATCGAACGACTTTATGAAAACGTCCGATCAGATCGCAAAGCAAATCGTATGAGCGACCCCTTTGATAAAATATTCCGATTCAATCGTCATCGCAGTCTCATTTTCCACTCCGTGAAGTCTTTCGATAATTCTTGGACTTTCTGAGGATACTGGGAAGCTAGATCTGTCGACTCGCTTACATCCGTATCCAAACGAAAAAGTTTCCAGAATTCGTCCGTTCTCTCCCGGACTATTTTCCAATTATCCTTCCGCAATGCAGCGTGATTTTTGTATTCGAATATCAGTGATTCATGTAGCGACTTTTCCCCACGCATCAAAACGGGCAAAGGATCCCTGCCGTCCAAAATCACTCCACCTGGCAGGGCGGCATCTGCTAGCGTTGCACAAGCGATCATCAGATCCGGAGACCACATTGGTTCTGAGATTTCCACTCCCGATTTGATTTTCCCCGGCCAGCGAGC
>JAUHWE010000792.1 GCA_030424825.1 Verrucomicrobiia bacterium | reverse complement strand
CCTTGGGCAGAAAAAGGAGCGCAAATGTGAAACCAGCCAGCAATATAGCGTGCTGCGCAATGGTCAGTTCCCAAAAATTGGCGAAGCCCGATTCGGGTAGCAAGGTGAGACCACTGCGTTCGCGATTATAAGCCAGAATTCCCCCCAGTAACAGGAACATGAGCCAGAAAAGCGAAGAGGCGTATCCGAGTATTCCGTTCGCTAGATGGATACGGCTCGAGGGCATAAGG
Organism: Verrucomicrobiia bacterium; assembly: GCA_030424825.1. GTDB lineage: Bacteria > Verrucomicrobiota > Verrucomicrobiia > Opitutales > Opitutaceae > Pelagisphaera. Next base: position 1,778 of record JAUHWE010000792.1, on the reverse strand, counting down.
CCTCGAGAAAACAGAAGCCAAACGTGCTGGAGATTTCCTTGGCACCATCGCCGGTCACGAACCGCGTGCTCGATAATATCCTGCGGCCCTTCTTCGTAGCTGCCCTCGTATTCTCCCGCTAGCCAAACCTCGTACCCCGCTCGACGCATAAGCGCCGCTTCCACAAAATCGTGACTCAGGATCTTGCCTCCGAAAGGCTCCCGTCCAGGAAGGTCTGGTAGAGCGCAGTAGTCCATAAACGGAGCCATTCGAATGATCGCATTGTGGCCCCAATAGTTTCCGTCTCCCTGCTGCCAGCTATTGAGTCCTGACATGAAAACCGGACCATAAAACCGATTGGAAAACTGTTGCAAGCGACCCCAAAACGACTCGCCAAAAACGATGCGCGGCGCCGTTTGACAAATCCCCACATTGTGGTTTCGCTCCATGATTCTGACGAGATTCACCAACTCGTCGCCTCCCATAAGACTATCCGCATCCAGCGTAATCATGTAGCGATACCGGCGTCCCCAGTCTTGGCAAAACTCAAGCAAATTCCCCGCCTTCTTGTCCGTATTAACTTTTCGGCGACGATAGTGAATACGGCCAAATGCCTTGAGTTTGCGGCATAGAAGCGACCAGACGTACTCTTCACGCACCCATTTTTCAGGATCGGTCGAGTCGCTTAGTACAAAAAAGTCGAACGACTCCCCCTTGCCCGTTTTTTCCAAGGCCAAATACATGGCTTTCAACCCTGCCATTACGCGGCTGGTATCCTCGTTGTAGACGGGCATGGCGATCGCGACAGGGGGCAAGGTATCCTCGACCTCAAGGTCGTTTTCCAAAGTCGCCTCAATACGCCCGGTGCGTCTCCGTAATCGCCTTAATGAGAATCCCACAATGGCATGGGTCGCCCCCCAAGCAACATTGCTGATGAGAATCACGAACAGAGCCAGTAGTATGACTTGTGGTATCGAAAATCCTAATCTCCACAGAAAGTCGGCAAAGAGGACCGAGGGCACACTCGCCAACAACAGAGCCAAGGTAAAAAAGACCAGGCGTCTGGTTGAAACCATTGCTCTATACTTTCCGGTCATAGTGCTTTCCTAGCGTGTCATGAAAAACACGAAACTGAGGGCTGCTAGGTAGAGCCCCCAAACCAGTCCCGTTCCAATATACGGCCAACGGCCAATGACTTTCCACGTTTCGTCTGCCAGAGCCGAAACGGGTCCGAGATCAATCGGACGGGGTGTCATGCTCGATCTCTCAAACTCAGGTGATGTATCCAGATAGGCGCTTCTGATTGCATCCAAAAATTCCGCTGGCCACGGCCCCGGATGCATGAACTCGTTTTGCCAGCGCCCAGGTAAATTGGATAGGAACAGGGCCAATCGTCCGTGGGCCCCTACTTGGTCCGAAAGGAGGCCGGCGGAAATCAGAACCGCCCGAAACCAGTCGTCTACTTCTCTCCTAGCCTCCTGCATTGCAATAACAGACGGAGCAAGCTTGGACCCCTTTTCCAAACGTTCAGCGGCCCGCGAAAGGATTGCGGCGATCAATTGGCTCAACAGTAGCTTGTTCTCGATTCGAAGTGAGAGAAAGTACCGCTCCACTCGCTCATAGGCGGTGGTCCAATCAATGAAATTCTTAGACCGTGGAGCCGTAAACTTCAAGGAATCCATTGATAAGTCCATGTCTCGGATCTTACGGTCTCTTCGAACACCAACATGCAGCGAAGCTCAACCGGACGCGTTTCTCCTGTGATTCTTCCCACATTTAGCGTGGCCCGCCACGTATCA
>JAUHWE010000115.1 GCA_030424825.1 Verrucomicrobiia bacterium | reverse complement strand
GTCGCGATAATCGATTGTCGGATGATCGATTGAGGAAAGCTGAGCGGGTTGGCGTCACGATCGACCACTTTGATTCCCAGAATGCGCTTTCCTAGAGTCTGCCCGTTTCCTACGCGGGAGTTCAGAGTGGCAAAGTATCCCAGATAGATGACGAGCCCATACAGGCGACCGAATTGGCCAATGGAAAGGAAGTAGTCGTAAAAACCGAACCCAATTGACAAACCTATGGCGCCAATGATGATTGTATCGATTGAATACGCCAATACACGACGCCAAAAACCAGCGTACCGATAGCTTTCGTTGATTGTTTCTTCCTCTATTGGAAGGTCGGGGTCTGTAGTAGAACTTGTATCCATGGTACGCTGAAGAAAAGGTTTTATAGAAGGTTACACTTGGATAATAGTATGATTCGTTTGTGTGTGGGGAGTTTGATTCTAATTACAAGGTGCTATGCATTCCTTCCGATCTATCTCTTCAGCTTGGCTCCCCCAAAAATAAACCTACAATTAGTGAAAGGAATCCGATGATAGTATCCAATTATATACGAGAGGACGTCTTGACCCTCCTCTCGTCGATTGTTGACCCCTTTTCTTCTCTATTCGGGCAAGCACTTCGACTAGGGTAATGGGGTCTGCTTTTGATTATTTCGTTTTGCCTATACTTAACGCTTCTTGTGCGGGCATATTATCACCATGCTTACCATCCAAAGTAGACGAAGCGTTGTGCGAAACTGCTTCTATGGCCTTGCGAATGAGCTCTCTCAAGAGCTCATCGTCTTTCTCCGCAAATTCCGAGATCTGCTTTTTGTAACTATTGTAGGATTTAGCAAGTGCTTCCTTGTGTGCGTATTCCTGTTGTAGACGTTGCGCTTCGCTTCGTCGTTTTGTTGCGTAAAAGGCTAACCAAACAATTGGAGCGAAGAAAGGAATTTTATAAGCAATAGTTTTCAAGACAGCATCCCAAGTATCGATTGTTCTAAATGTGATCTGAGACCACCCGACAGATTGAACAGCTAGTATAAATGATACCCCAACAAGTCCAGCAACGGAAATATAAAATAGTATACTAGAGTTTCTAATCGGCTTAGAGAAAGAATCTTTCATTTCTCGATATGCAGTCGCTAGGCCAGCACTTGTAGCACCAGGTAGAAGAGACTCAATCTCATCATTTAAAGCTTGATAGCGATCTGATTGGATCTCCTCAAATTTAGTCAATTTGGTTTTTAGGTTCTCCAGATTCTTAGCTAGACCACCTTCACGAGAACCATCATCGTTAACTTTCCCAAATACCGTCGTATGAAATTTTTCGAGCTCAGAAATCTCTTCTGTTGCTTCCGACAGAAGTTCGTCTATTTCCTTCCGTTTTTTGACAGAATCTACTTTCGCTTCACTGATTTCTTGGGCGGTAGATAGTTCCTCGCCTTTTCCGACCAATATTTCGTTGTATATATCACATATAGATTCATGTTTATCTTCTGTATCTGAAAACAACTCATAGAGCTCGTGCTTCAGCCCTGGTTTTTCATCTTCGCCAAAGAGTTCAACCTCGAGTTCTACAATGTTTGACATCGATTTTTCGATATCTTCAAAATTAGATCCTGTCTTTGCTTTAATCTCATTTATTTCGCTTACAATAGACTTTATTTTTTCGCTCAAATTTTTGACATACTCCTCAGCAACTTTTGCGTAAGCGGCTGCAGATCGACTCGCCGCTGTGGCTGCGGATTTTGGTAAAACCATATATGGGCGGACGTAAGTAAGCAAATTGTCCGCGTGATTGTTGGCAGCAGTAATGTGAGCAATATTGCGATTTGAGTTGAAATTGGTTACTTCTGTTAAGCATGGTATCACTTGATTGTTGAAGTTTTTCCAAGTTGATAGTGGGGTGAGTTCCGGATCAATATTGTCAATCAATTCAGCTAGGTATGTTACCACTTTTCTAAGCCTCGCCACTTCGGCGACATCTGTTTCCACGGTTTCATCATCCAAAACGATTTCGTGGACGTGTTCTTTAAGCGATGCCCAGGTTTGTTGAAATGGATGATTCTCGAAATTTGATACCCATGAATTCATATTTAGGTAAATTTAGTTAAGTTAAAGGGAGACAACGGGAAGGGAGAAAAGGGGGTAAGTATTCAATTATCAACACGGTGATCTATCTTGTTCTAACTATCCTCTTTCGAGACTTTGCTAGGAATGAGGCCTTTTTTGCCCATTGTGTATGACTTGAGGGCATCGATTGGGTGGATGAACAGGAAGAGCACTAGGAGTACGCTGTAGGCGCTTGCGGGGCTTTCTCCGGCTTCGATTGATTCATTCGCGCCGACGATAATGCTGGACCAGATCCAGGCCATGAAGATCAGTTCGAGTGTCCCGAGCACCTTGGAGCCCAGGTAGATGTCACCGAGTCCTGGCATGATTAGAGATCGCAGGGCGGCCTTGCCAGGGGTCTTGAATTGGGTTTCGCAGCTTGGGCATTCCGGTACGACTTTCAGGTGCTCGCTATAGCAGGTGGGGCAGAGGTGCTTCATGCCGGGGCTCGTTTTTGACTTCGGTGGCAGTGTGTCGCCCAGTACATTGCTCATGTAGCTTGTGAGCTGCTTCCGGTCGGCTCTTGGCATTCGAGTGAAATAGAGGGACTTGCCATTTGTGAACTTGAGCTTGAAGCCGCAGAGCAAACCCGATTTGGCCTGGCGAATATCGACGTAGTCGATTGCGCCGAGATAGATCCCACGCTGCTTCCGGCTTTTGAGATGGACCAGAAGAATGCGTTCCGAGGTGAAGACGAACGCCATGAGGTTGTAGTAGTAGGCCACCCAACCGACAAAGAGCTGCTCAATGCTGCTGGTCCGGACGCCATCCGTGAGGTAGAATACCTGTTCGCCCGGGCGTAATAGCATATTGATGACTGGATCGACCGATTTCAGAACGGTCAGCTTTCGCTTGGCGAGGCGCCGCTCGCCCCATTTTTCAACTTTGATGAATTCGCTGAAGAGATAAGGGGTGCTACTCGGTTCAAGCTCGAGCAGTTCGCTCGGCGAGGAAATCGACTGAATGGGCATGCGGTTGGATTGGGTTGGGGAGAGGGAGTACCAGTGAAACTACAAGAGAGGAATTGAGATATAGATCAAGTTTCCCCTACCTGCCAAGCTAAAGGTTTTGCCCACAGATGGCACGGATCCAGCCGTCGCCCTTTGGGCTTTGGCGGACTGGCGTAGACACGGATGTTTTTGGTGAGGCCTTTGAAAGATAGGGCTCGCTTGCCAGGCGAGCCGCCCAGGAGTAGTGAGGTTAGGTTTGTTTCCCTTCGGGTAAATACCTCGAAGCTTGCTCGGAGATCGCCCGCTACCTTAAAATACCTCGGGGCTCTTGACTCGGCGTAGTTCTGCGAACGAAGACGGTTGCCCCGGGGATGCTTTGTTTCCCACGGATCGACGTGGAGATTTACTCTGACATTTTGTCCGGATGAGTGTCAGCGTTGCGCTTGCCTCGGGGGGGAGGGACTATCGATTTTCAGAATTCGGACTTTATTGGATTCTACTTTGTCGAAGAGATGATCTATGGAATGGACTGAAAATATGCCCCGTGATTCACATTTTCAGTCCCAGTTGGATACGCTCTATCGGCGCGAGTCGGGCAAGGTGCTCGCGACTTTGGTGAAGCTCTTGGGCGATTTCGACCTGGCGGAGGACGCGCTGCACGATGCCTTTGCGGCGGCGCTGGAAGCGTGGCCGCGCAAGGGGATTCCAGAGAAGCCGACGGCGTGGCTGATCTCGACGGGGCGTTTCAAGGCGATTGACGCCCTGCGCCGCAAGTCGCGCCGCCAAGAGCTCGAGCCGGAACTGCAGCGGCGACTGGAGGAGATCGAAGACGCGAATCTTTCGCTCGCGGATCAGGATATCAAGGACGACCGTTTGCGGCTCATTTTCACCTGCTGCCACCCGGCGATCGATCCGAAGGTGCAGGTGCCTTTGACCTTGCGGGAGGTGTGCGGGCTGACCACGGAGGAAATCGGCAGCGCGTTTCTGACCTCGCCCACGACGATGGCCCAGCGGATCGTGCGCGGCAAAAACAAGATCCGAGCGGCGGGCATTCCCTTTGCCATTCCTTCCACGGCGGACTTGCCGGAGCGTCTGGACTCGGTGTTGTCGGTCATCTATCTGGTTTACAACGAAGGCTATTCCGCGTCGGCGGGAGAAATGGCCATTCGACGGGAGCTCTCGGACGAAGCGATTCGCTTGGCCCGTCTGGTGCTGGAGCTTCTGCCCGATCCGGAGGTGATGGGGCTGCTGGCGCTTATGCTCTTGCACGAATCGCGGCGTACGGCTCGCATGGATACGTCGGGCGACATCGTCTTGCTGGAAAATCAGGACCGGAGCCTATGGGATCGCGAGATGATTGCCGAAGGCAGCCAGCTGGTGGAGCGGTCGATGGCCACGCGGCGCTTTGGGAGCTATACCTTACAGGCCGCGATCTCGTCGATCCACGCGGAAGCGCCGCGGGCGGAAGAGACGGATTGGAATCAGATCGTGGCCTTGTATTCGGTGCTTTTGCGGGTGGAGGCGTCGCCGGTCGTCGAGCTCAACCGGGCGGTCGCGGTGGCCATGCGAGACGGACCGGAAGCGGGGATTGCCTTGATCGACGGGCTCTTGTCGAACGGCGAACTGAGCGACTACCATCTCGCCCATTCCGCGCGCGGCGAGCTCCTGCGGCGAAGCGATCGGAACGCGGAGGCGAAGGCGGCCTTTTCCCGGGCCTTGGACCTGGCTAAGCAGGAGCCAGAACGCCGCCTGCTCAAGCAAAAGATCGAATTGCTGGATACGCTCGCCTAGCGGAATTGAAAACGAGTTTGAGAAAAAAAATGAGGAAAATCGGGCAGCCTTGTCGATTTGGGCTGCCGTCAAACGACTATTGGGAAACAGGAACATGAAATAGCGGTAGATCGCCGCGATCAACTGCAGAAATGAGGAGAATAGAACAATGAAATTTGTGTGCTTAGGCTTTTACGATGAAGCGAAATTCGAGTCCCTGCCAGAGGAGGAGGGGAAACGCATGATGGAAGCGTGCTTCGACTACGATGACGTATTGAGGCGCGGAGGACATTTCACGGGTGGCGAAGCCTTGGGCCCCGCCAATAGCGCGGTTACCTTGCGAACGAGGAACGGCACGGTGGTGGTGACTGATGGGCCTTTCGTGGAAACCAAAGAGGTGCTCGGCGGCATCCTGCTGCTGGAGGCGCGGGACCTGAACCACGCCATCTCCCTTATGTCGCGCCATCCGGGAGTGGCCAATGGGCCGTTCGAGATTCGACCGGCGGACGAAGCCATTAACCAGCTCATCGCTGCGCGAAACGAAGCGGTTGCCCAGGAGCGACAGCCTGACGACGAAGCTGAGATTCGCGGATTGCTTGAGGATTGGGCGGCCCACATTCGCACCGACCGAAAAGATAAAATCCTATCCCGGCACGCTCCCGATCTGCTCATCTATGACGTGCTCGCTCCGCTGAAATACGAAAGCGCTCAGGCGTATCGGGAAAGCTGGGACGAATGGCAGCCAGAGCACGTGGGCGAAACGGTTTTCGAGCTGATCGACCTGAAGATCAGCGCGAGCGATTCGGTCGGTTTTGCTTCGGCTCTCATCCGGTGCGGTGGCGAGCGTCCCGATGGCTCGGTCGATGACGACACTGTGCGTGCCACTTTTTGCTTGGAAAAACGCGCGGGTGAATGGTTGGTGGTTCACCAACATGTTTCCATGCCTTTGCCCAATGCCTAATTGGCGTCTTGCGCCGCTCCCGAATTTGAAAAAGAGAAAAAAACTTTCAGCCATTTGTCGAATTGCCAAAAGGCCACGCGTCTAGATAATGAACGCCGCGAGTTTTGCGGCCAAGCAAACCCAATAATACAAGGACACGAATATGAGAGTGATGGTAATCGTAAAGGCCACTGATTCCAGCGAAGCGGGCGAGTTGCCGAGCGGAGAGCTGATGGCGGAAATGGGAAAATTCAATGACGAGCTGATCGCTGCGGGAATCATGAAAGCGGGCGAGGGACTGAAGCCGAGCTCCGCTGGCGCCCGTGTGCGTTTCAGCGGCAAGGAGCGTGCGGTGACGGACGGGCCGTTCCCCGAAACCAAGGAGTTGGTCGCGGGCTTCTGGATCTGGGAGGTCGCCTCGCTCGACGAAGCGAAGGAGTGGGTCAAGCGTTGCCCCAATCCGATGACGGAGGATTCCGTGATCGAGATCAGGCCACACTACGAAATGGAGGACTTTGCGGCGCTTGACCCGACCGGTGAATTGACCCGACAGGATGAGGCCCAACGGGACGCCGTCTCCGGACAGGGAGCCGAGCTGCGGTCCTACCTTTTCTTTTCGGGTCGCTGTGAGGAGGCGCTCGAATTCTACAAGAGTCGGCTGGGCGCTCGGGTGAACTGCATGATGCGCTTCAACGAAAGCCCGGAACCGATGCCCGAGGGCGTGCTGGAGCCCGGCTTTGAAAGCAAGGTGATGCATGCAGAATTCAAGATCGGAGACGTTTGTATCTTCGCTTCCGATGGCTGCAATTCCACGGAAAGTTTCCAGGGCTTTCGGCTGACGCTCACCACGAAAACCGAAGAGGAGACCAATCGCCTGTTCGCGGCGTTGGCTGACGGAGGCACGGTCGACATGCCGCTTGCCAAGACCTTCTGGTCGCCGCGGTACGGTCAGGTAACCGACAAGTTCGGAATGGGATGGATGGTCATGGTTGCCGGTCCCTCAGAATAATAGTCGCGAACTCAAATATTAGAAGCATCCGATAAAAATGAATACAGAAACTGCCAACGCAAAATCCGACGAAGAACAGATTCGCGAGCTGATATCCAAATGGGCGGCGGCGCTTGAAGCGAGAGATGTAGACGGGCTTACCGCATCCTACGATCCGAATGTCGTCCTGTTCGACGCCATTCCTCCCTACAAAACGGTAGGCGTGGAAAGTATCCGCGAAGTCTGGACCCAATGCCTCCCGCATTTTCCGAAGCAATTCACCTCTGAACATCGCGACATCACGATTCATGTAAGCGGCGATACGGCCTTCGCCTTTTGTCTTCACAATATCGCGACCGACGAAGCGGATCACCCAGCGTCCCAGACCTGGCTCCGAGTCACGGTAGGCTACCGCCGTATTGATTGTGCTTGGAAAGTGGTGCATGAGCATGTGTCCATACCCTTCAATCCGTTGAACAACCAAGTGTGGCATATTAAAGATCCGGATACGCTGGACATGCCGGACTATTCTCAAGCGTGCGGGGAAGGAGGCGCGGAATGAAGTACATGCTGCTCATCTATGGACGGGAAGACGCGTGGACGGAAGAGGAATACCAGGCGTGTATCCAAGAGTCGCTGGAAATCTGCGAGGAGCTGGCGGCTGAAGGGAAATTCGTTTCGGCATCGCCGCTCCAGCCCATCGCCCAAGCTACCAGTTTGCGGATACGCGACGGCAAACGCCAGATCATGGACGGTCCCTTCGCGGAGACCACCGAGCAGCTTGGCGGCTACTACATCATTGACGTGGCCGATCTCGACGAAGCCATCGCCATCTCCAGCCGCCTGCCTCCCGCCAAGGTGGGCACGGTGGAAATCCGCCCGCTTGAAGACTTGCCCGAACAAGTCGTATGAAACCTTAACCTAATCGAGAGTCCCAAAAAATCGCTTTCGAATTCACCAGACCTACAATAGGTTGATGAAGCGAAACGAGAAGGGTCTTCTCCAAAAGAATGTATGAAAAAATCAAAGACAGTAATAATTGGATGGGTATTGAGCGGATTGATCGCCGTCATGCTGGTACTCGTAAGCGCCAGCGGGAAGTTTACCGACTGGGAGGGCAAGGAAGAGATGTTCGCCAAGATGGGGTGGTCGACTGAATTGATGTTCAAGATCGGTATTGTCGAAGTAGTGGTTGGCGTACTTTTCCTGATCCCCCGCGTTTCGTTTTATGGAGCAATCCTCGTGACGGCGTACCTCGGTGGGGCGACGGCGACGCATGTGCGCTTGGAGGAGGTGTTTTACATGCCGATCATCATGGGAATCCTGGTGTGGGTGTCTCTTGGCCTGCGCGATCCAAGGGTGTTTGCCTTCGCCGTGGGCAAGACCGAATGAGGAGATTTTTTTGCCCACGGATGGCGCAGATAGACACGGATCTTCTTTGATGAGAAATATGAAAGGATAGGACTCGGCTGCCAGGCGAGCCGTATTTTGAGATCTGGTTACGCGGCACTCCCGGAGGTCGTTGCCCTACCATTTAACAAGGTGGAGATACGGGCTCCAAGGCCTTGGTGTTCTTGAGTGAATGCTGAGGCAGCGGAGTCCGGCGATTAGCGGTTGGTCTTCTGTAGACGCGATCGGTGATGGCGTGGAAGGCGATCATCGGTCGCCCCCTACTGGGATTGGGTAGTGCCCGTTCCTTCGACCGTGCTCCGGAAGGCCGAACCCGGCACTTATGTGCATCTTGTGCTTTATGTGGTTAACTGAATCGCTGCCGCTATCGCTTCCCTGTTCTTTCTAGCGGTCTCGCGGAGGGCAGGCTCGATAGGGGTGATCTCGATGAAACGAGTCCAGAAACGCTGGGCGGCTTGGGCGGCGGGCAGCCTCTCCACAGAAACCGCATGTATAGCACTCAAATGAATAGAAATATGAATAGTTTAAACAACTGATAATAAGCAGTTAAAGTGATAGTTTGGATTCAGAATGAATAGAAACATAGTTCCTCAATCCCGCTTCTGAAGGACTACCCAGTGAGGGAAAACGAAGCGTGTTTCGGGCAGGCGCGTTATCAAAATCGAGAACTGTCGAAACCTGATTGCGGAATAAGGTTGTGGTCTAAACAGTTCATACGCAGGTCGGCCCAGAATGGCCACTAAATCGATACATTGTTGAAGGTTTCTCGGAGTCTGCTTTTTCTTTAAATCCTGTCCCCACCATGGATCAACCAAGCTCCCAAGAACTGGCCAAAAAACTCAGCAAGCAGCGCCTTGCGGAGATCCTCGCTGAAGCAGCTGCCACGGACGAGTCCCTGGCCGAACGCCTCAGAATCGAGCTGATGGGTGACGATACCAAGGCCATCGTCTCTGAACTAAGAACCCGCATTCGCAGTGGAACGCGACCGCGCGGCTTCGTGGACTACCGAAAAGCGGCCGGTTTCAGCAAACGACTCTACAGTATCGTATCCGATATTGAAAACCGCGTTCTTCCGCAAAGCCCGGACCGCGCTATCGAGCTTTGCGACCGCTTTCTCGAAAGCGATGAGCGGGTCTTCAACCATATCGACGATTCGAGCGGCCATGTGGGGGACGTTTACCGCTACGCCTCCGACGTATTCGTAGAAGCAGCCTATCCCGCTAAAGATCGAAAGCGCCTGATCGCATCGACCTTGAATCGCATCCGAAACAACGGTTATGGCGCCAGCGACCCAATCCACTCGAACTGCGGCCGATTCCTCCATCCAGACGAATTTGCCGAGATTCTCGAGGCGGTCCAGGAGGATTTTCAGAAAGCCCCGCAGGACGATTCCTATTCATCCGAAAGGTTTATTTATGAACACGCCGCCGAATCGACGGGCGATCCGGATTTGCTCCAAAAGGTGATGCTTGAGATCTACCAAGGGACGCTTCCGGAATACGCTCGCCTCCGCATTGCCCGATTGCTTTCCGATAAGAATCGTCACGAGGACGCGGTAGAGATGATCGATGGTCTAAGCGAAATGGCCGGTTGGAAAGAGGATATCGAGGCGATTCGACTCGCTGCCCTGGCGGCCGTCGGCAAGCTCGACGAGATCATCGCCATTCACCGCACGAACTTTCAGAGTTCACCCTCGCCCGAAACCTATGAAACCTGGCTCGACTGCCTTCCCGAGGAGAATCAAGCGGAAGCGCGCGAAGCGGCCATCCATCTTGCCACCGAGCTCCTGGATCGGCCAGAAATGGGGATCCGTCTACTCGTCCATCTCAATGAAATTGATTTGGCGGCCGATCTCGCAATCTCAGCAAGCAAGCATCTAAACGGCGGCAGCTGGTATTCGCTGCCTGATTACGCTCAAATCTTCGAACAGTCGAATCGAACGGATGCGGCTATCCTGATCTACCGAACACTGATGGAAGACATTCTGGATTCAGCACGCTACAAGGCCTACGGACACGCTGCCAGATACTGGGATAAGCTCGATTGTCTAGCGACCGAGGTCGAACCACCGGAACCGCACGAGCCAAACATC
>JAUHWE010000114.1 GCA_030424825.1 Verrucomicrobiia bacterium | reverse complement strand
AGCCGAAAACGGGTCGCCTTTTCGAGGCCGATATTGGAAAAAGCTCGTTTGATGAGATCAACGAAATAAAATCGGGGCATAACTATGGGTGGCCCTTGGCGGAAGGGGTATCGGACCAGGTCGAATTGACGAATCCCCTATATGCCTATCCTCCGGCTGTTGGGAGGAGTATTTGCGGGAGCGTGTTCTATCCTGTAGAGGGGAGCTTCCCCGATCCTTGGAAGGGCAAGCTGTTCTTTGCTGATTGGGCGGCCCATTGGGTGAAGGCGATTGATGTGGATCACCCGGAAACGGTTCTCGATTTTGGTACAGAATTCAACAACCCAGTGGCCATCGAAGTCGCTGCCGATGGATCGATTTGGGTGCTGAATCGAGGTACGCGTTGGCGCGACGGGAAGGTGTTCAAGAATAATTCCGGCAGTCTGACACGAATCAGCTATGTCGGTGGCGAATACACGGAAAATGAGGCGGTGGAGTTTCCGCAATCCCTTCGCGAGACCGGGGTATTGGGTCAGGCGAATCCGTTTCGACCGACTCAAGCGTTTACACGCTTTGAGATGGCTCAACCTATTTGGAGGCCTGGGGTCCTGGTGACAAACTATCTCAAGATGCCCGCCGGAGGGAAAATCGTCCGAACCTCCGAGTCTGATTGGGTTTTTCCCGCAGGAGCCCAATTGATACAGCATTTTGAGAGCCCCAGTAGCGATGACTACGAAACGCATTTGTACCAATCAAATGGGGACGGGACTTTTCAAGCTTCCGCGTACCGTTGGACTGGAGAATCGAAGGATGCTGAGATCATTGCGAATTCTGCGTTTCTAGCCCTTCCGTGGGACGAGTCGACGATGTGGCTTTCACCCGGACCTGTGGCAAAGCTGGATCCGAAGACGGCTGTGTTTGGGTTTCAGCCCCAATTTCATGCCAGGCAATTGAACGTGGGAAACCAGTTGAGGGACTGGGGTAAGCGAGGGTGGTTCAAGAATCCATTGAGAAAGAAGGCGTTGGCTGACCTTCCGAAGCTGCACCGCCTTGACGATGAGTCGATACCCGGAATTGAGCGGATTCGCTCGTATTTGGATGTCAATTGCGCTGCTTGCCATAAGCCAGGAGGCGCTTCGCGTGGCTATTTTGATGCCCGGATAGAAACGCCGTTTGAGAAGCAATTAATCCTTTCGGACCCGCTTATGGCAGGGGATCTCGGTGTTGAGGGGGCCAAACTGGTCACTCCCGGCGATCCGGAAAAATCGATTCTCTATTTACGGCTTGCCCGCAAGGACGGCTTTCGGATGCCGCCAGGATTTATCAGTGCTGAAGATTCGCCGATATTGCCGATACTGGAAAAATGGATACGGGAATTAGGAACGATTGGTGAGAATAAGTAAAACAGATAGGGGGCGATCTCCGAGCGCCCATAAATGGATATTGTTTGGTGGGCGCTCGGAGATCGCCCGCTACCTGTTTTTGACTTTGCTTTTTTTCACCAGTTGTTCGCTTGAGCAGAAACGAGAAGTAGCCTTGACCGAAAACGGTGTCGATGAATCGGCGGGCGGCGTTCCGTGCTACATCGTCGAAACGCCAACGGCTACTTACTATTTGGAGAAAGAGGGCGGCGGACTTTCCAGCATGTTGGACAAGGAGGGTGTTGACTGGATCGGGTTTCACAAAGCTCCGGGCAGCGAATCGAAAGGGGAGTACCGAGGCTTCCCCAACGCGATTCACCGTCAGGACGGAAGCTACTTCCATGCCCTGAACGCGGGGACGGACCGATCGACTTCACGCGTTGAGAAAGTGGAAAGCGACTTTGTCCGCATCGTATTCGAATCCGGCAATGAAAAGTGGCAGGGGCAGTGGGACTTTTTTCCTGATCGATGCGTGTTCACTATGACCCAAGTCAGCGAAGGCTTCCACTACTGGATTTTGTTCGAAGGGGTTCCAGGTGGGACGCTGGATAAAGAAGATTTCTGGTACAGTTCGATCGACGGAAATCCCCGTTCTATTGATGATCGAAACGATATTGATCTGCCCAATCCGGAATGGATCGCGTTTGGCGACCCGCATACTCCTCGCATGCTCTACTTGTTCCATCATGAGGACGATTCGTATCCTGATAGATTCTACAATATGAGAGACGAGATGACTGTGTTTGGCTTTGGGCGCAAAGGAATCGATAAGTTTCTCGATACACCGCAGTCCTTCTCAATAGGCTTTGTAGAATCGACGAATTATGCAGATGTTCAGCGTATTGCGACGGGGCATCATTTGGAGGCGAATGCTGGTACGCTAGATTAATTGAGATGGACTTGCTCAAGGGGGATGGTATCCCTTTAGGCTTTCTTGTGCTGTTTTCAGCGTTTAACCCTTTATGCCTCCTGGATTTTCAGAACAATCGGATTGGTTTGCGACCTATTTGGAGCCGCACGAACCCATGCTGCGTGCTTGGTTGAGAAGCCGGTTTTCGGATGAGAGGGATTTGGATGATATTGTGCAGGAAGCCTATACGCGCGTTCTAGAGGCTCGGAATACGACTGAGATCACGTCACCGAAGGCGTTCTTTTTCGCGACGGCTCGTAACTTGGCTTTGGGTAGAGTCCGTAAAAAATCATCTCGGGGCGAACTCTCTTTGGCGGATATCGATGTGCTAGGTGTCCTAGATGAGAGTGAAGACGTCAGTCAGGCCGTTTCTCGCTCAGAGGAACTCGAACTTTTGACCGAAGCCATACAGTCTTTGCCCACTCGCTGTCGCCAGATTATCACTTTGCGGAAGATCTATGGCATGTCCCAAAAGGACATTGCCAAGGAGCTGGGCATCTCCGTGCACACGGTGGAGTCGCAAGGGACCATTGGCATGCGCAAATTGACTGAATATTTCGACCGGGTAGAGGGGCGCGGCAAGTTATCACGATGACCCAATCGAACGAATCCGAAAAGAATCACCGGGAGGCCGGAAATGAAGCGGCGGCTTGGGCGTGGCGTTTGGATCGTGGATTGTCCGCGCAAGAGCAGGACGACTTGTTCGATTGGATCGCTGCAGATCCCGTTCACGCGGATTTGCTAAGCCGCCACCGGCAAGACTGGAAGCGATTGGATCATCTCTCGGCCTGGGGACCGGAGCACAGTTCACGACCGAATCCGGATTTACTCGCTCCCAAACCGAAGCGTGGAATTGGCCGCGTGTTCTGGGGAGGCATGGCCGCGGCCGCAGCGTTGGCGATTGGGTTCGTTATCTTTCAAGAAGGATCGTTCCGCTCTACCGATGCGGTTTCCGAAGCGATTGCAGAAGCCAAGCCTGAGATTCGCAACCAGCTTGAAGACGGCTCTACCATCAAATTGAAAGAGGGGGCCGAAGTGACGGTGCATTTTACAGCTACCGAGCGTCGCGTTCGAATGGTAAAGGGTGAGGCGTTCTTCATCGTAGCTAAGGACGCTAGTCGGCCTTTCGTAGTTGAGGTTCACGGAGTGGATGTGAGTGCGGTCGGGACTGCGTTCAATGTGAGATTGGATAAAGACGCTCTGGAGGTTCTCGTTGCGGAAGGGATTGTGGAAGTAGCATCGTCTTCGGTTGGCGGAGTCTCACCGGAACTGAATGAGAAGCCTCGTTTTGAAGCACACGAACGGGCGATCATATCGCTGTCTTCACAACCAGAGGCTCCTCAAGTTGCGGTGCTCTCGAAAGCGGAGATACAGCGCGTTCTTGCCTGGCAGCATGGAACCATGACGTTTTCGGCAAAACCCCTTGCCGAGATTATCGAAGAACTAAATCGGCTGAATGACACGCAGTTGACGATTGTGGACCCTGATTTAGCTTCCGAGCGGTTTTCGGGAACCTTCCTTTCGAGTAATGTCGAAGGATTCGTTTCGGTTCTGAAGAACGGTTATGGAGTCGAAGCGAGAAAGCGTGGGAGCTCTGAGATTCTTCTGAGCAAGGCCATTGACTAGGCGAGGGTAGAAATTAGGTTTATCCGTTGGCGGAAGCTTTTTCTAAGAATCTTCGTCTTTCTTTTAGCGGAAACGGATAGTCCGCGCATCTAGTTGGCAAGTTACCCCTTGCCATGACCTTATCAAACTTCGATCGACCTCATAGTGCCCTCTGGCATTTTATCATTTCTCAATCGATTGGCCCTATTGTCTCTCGCCTTAGGGTTCACCTTTCTGTGTCAGATTCCCATGGCCTTTGGGGCGGGGAACAAACTGAAGGTCAATCTGCCAGCGGGACCGGCTTCGGAATCGCTGCAGGAATTTGCCGAGCAATCCCGGCTGCAAATCATCTATCCCTCCGATCTTTTGGCCGGGATTCATGCCCCTAGGATCAAAGGGCGTTACGCTCCGAACGAAGTGTTTGCGTTGATCCTCGATGATACGGGTCTAGCGAGTCTTCGGGACGAGGAGAGTGGGGCCTATTTCATCAAACAAGCGATTGCCAATCCGAAAAGCGTAGCAGGAAAGGAGGTAATCGAAGAAGCGCTTTCAGAAACTAACCTAGAAAAAAATAAAGCAACTACTATGAATCAGGAAAAACCAAAGCTGGCCCGTAAAGTATTCAATGGCCTCCTTTCCATGGCTCTCTTGGGGGGTGCGAACAGCATCTACGCTCAGGATGACGGCCCCACCTATGAGTTGGAAAAACTCGAAGTATTCAGCTCCACTCAGGAATCTTCTACCAAGAAGAAACGGGATGCGGACCTAATCGGCACTTACCTCAGTGGTGACGCGCTCGGAAACCTGCCTGACACGAATCTGGGTGAAGCGCTTTCCCGCTTGGCGGGTATTAACGTAGTCGATGGCGGTTCGGTAACCGTTCGCGGCGCTGAAGGCCAGTACAACTCGGTCCGCATTAACGGAGCGGCACAAGCCAATGCGCAGCTAGGTTCACGTAATTTTGATGTCACTCAAATTCCGACTGAAATGGTAGCGGGCGTAGAGGTCATCAAGAGTCTCACTGCCGAGCATCCGGGCGATTCGATTGGCGGATACGTGAATGTGATTACGGCTAACGCATTCGACCGTGGCGACAATCTCACTACCTACAAACTATCGCACCGCTACCGCGAGCAGGGTAGCCAGTCAGGTTACGGGGTGAATGTCATCAACTCGAATATTTTCAGCGCCTTTGGGGGAGAGGATAACTTGGGAGTGCTGGTAAATTTTAACTACGTAGACGAAGATCGTTATGATTGGTCGACTCAAAATCGTTTTCTGACTGATGCGGGTCGGTTTTCCGATGCGGATCCGAATCAGATTTCATTGAACGAAAGCCCGAATGCTACGACTCCGATTTGGGACCGGTTCGACCCGAATGAAGTTCGAAGAAGCAGCGACAACCTAACGCTCGATATGAGTTTCGATCTTAAGGTGTCGGACAATACATCACTGTATTTTCGTCCTTTGTATCAAACTTATGATGATAGCCGAGACGGATTCTCGTTTCGAATTGACCGTCTCGAGCGTGCCTTTGAAGGAAATTACTGGTTCAAGGACACTGCTGGAAATGCCTTAGGAACCTGGGAAGATTCCGACGAGGATGGCATTCTGGGTAGTGCCGATGATACGTTCATCAACGATGTAGATGCGAGTGGAAACCTGATCGTGACGCCAAATTTTGAAGCTTCCCGCGACGGCCGCATTTCCCGCATCGTCAATGGCGATGATCGTAATGGGGACACCTATACGTTTGATTTTGGCGGGGAAACCAAACTGGCGAATGGTACGCTTGAGTATCGAGCGCTTTATTCGACGGATGATTCGACGCGATATCGCGTTCAATGGCGCTTTGAGGACCGATTCGACGATGGCGATAATGATGGTTCTGGAAAAAGCTGGTTGAGAGCCAACGTAACCAATGGCGGAACACCGCTACCGGAGTTTTCAGTTTTCGAAGTGACGGAGCGAAGGGGCCATGTGCCCTTGAACAACAAGGTAAACGTATTCTCTGACTTGAATCGTTATAATTCCGACGGGGGTGCTCGCTTTCTTTTGGAGGATGTCCATGAGGATGTTCAGTTATTCAATGTGGAGTATGATCACGAGATCTCTGAGAATTTTAATCTGAAATCGGGTTTGCGCTTACGTAAAGCGCACCGAGACAACGTCACCTCCAATATTTTCACCGCTGCTTCCGCAGGAGCTCGAAGTGTGTTTCCAGCCGGTCAGTTTGTGGATGCCAGCAACTCGGGGAACTTTACTCTGTGGGATGGGATGTATTCAGAAATAGCAGGATCTTTTATCACAGCGGATCCACTTGTTGACTTCTTTTTTGATGATCTGTCTGCCAACCCGGGCAACTGGGAGTTTGATCGCTCTGACCTTCGTGATGCCGCCGATACCGGCGAACTGAATGAAGATATTTTTGCAGCTTATGTCCAGGGGACTAAAAGCTGGGGAGACTTCACTCTGGTTGCTGGGGTTCGTTACGAGGAAACGAGCTTAGACACTGCGTGGAAGCCATCCAACTTCTTTGTCGATGGGAGCAATCTACCCATATTGGATTCTCAAAAGTCAGATCTCGCCCAGCTGATTCAAACGGGGATTGACGACTTGGGCTTTACGGGGAACGCAGGTAGCTTTTCATTTGGGGATATCGTTGACGACATCAATGCGAAAAGCAGATACGACAACCTGTTGCCTAGCGTCGTCGGAACCTATCGCGTTGGCGAAACGGGGCAGGTATTTCGTTTTGCCTATGGAAACTCGCTAACGCGTCCGGACTACCGCGAACTGATTCCGTTCAATCTCGGGGAAGCGAATCGTCAATTGCAAGCGGCTGGAGTCCTAAATTTGACCAATCGCGACGAAGAATTCGACTTGGGGAATCCCAACTTGCGGGAACAAACCTCCGAAAATTTGGACCTCGCTTGGGAGTACTACTTTGGTCCTCGTAACGCGAATACCATTTCCGTTTCCCTCTTTTCGAAGGATCTCGAAGATTTCTTGCAAGAGGATGTCTATACGAGAGATATCGAGGTGCTAATCGATCCCGAAGATCCGAGTCTTGGAACTGAACTAGTTCGTGCGGACACGAATTTCTGGACGAACGCTTCGACCCGTCATATCGAAGGGTTCGAAGTGAGCGGCTATTTTAGTTTTGCCGATTTGCTTCCAGATGTGAGATGGCTTGGCGGTTTCAAGCTGGTTCCGAATTACTCTTATATTGTCGGTGATCAAACCGATCCCATCTTTGATACGGACGAGTTGGAGCAGGGCAATTTTGTCATTACCGACTACGAACTAATTCCCAGCTTGAGAAATCAAGCGAAGGAGATCTACAATATGATGGTCATCTACGAATGGAAGCGTCTCAGCGTCCGTGCGTCGTACAATTATATTTCCGAGTTGCAGGTTACGGCATCAACGGCTGCGATTTCGGATATTACCTTTGATGTGGAGCGCGAGAACGTGGACATGTCGGTGCAGTATCGGCTTACCAAGGACAACGATATCCGCCTCTTCATTGAAGGCGATAACCTGACCGATTCACCAGAAGACGAAAAGTACGTCGGGAATACACCCGGACTTTTCACAACCTCGTACGCTACCGTTGGGCGCCGTTTCGTAGCGGGCATCCGTGGTTCCTTCTAGGGACGAAAGATCGTTTGATCGAATCGATCGAATTTCATAAGGGCGGCCTAATAAAGGCCGCCTTTTTTTGGTAGGGCAGTGACTTCCTGTCGTGCCACATGAAAAACTGTCCCTACCTACCGTCACTCTATTCCTGGGCGCCCCTGTCCCTTACTCAAAATCGTTGACCGCGATGTCGGAAGCGAATTTCTTTCAGATGTCTATTTCTGTCGATCGTACCAAACTCCAATAACCTAATTTTAAAATGAAACGTCGTACCTTCGTTAAAACCTCTGTCACCGCGGCGGCCAGTGTGGCGGTGGTCCCAAATCTCGTCGCTACGACGAAAGAGATCCGTAAAAAGCCGAATCTTCTTATCATTCAGTGCGATGAGCTCAACTTTCGGACCATTGGCTGTTACCGGGATACGCTCCCGGATGAGCAGGCATTCATGTGGGGGAGGAAGATGGTCGTGGATACTCCCCATATTGACAGCCTCGCTGCGGAGGGAACGCTCTGTACGAAATTCTACGCGGCGACTCCGGTTTGCTCGCCGTCCCGCTCCTCTTTTATCTCGGGTCGCTATCCACAGAATACCGGGGTTCCTAAAAACGATTTGCCGATTGAAGATTCAATCGTAACGTTCGCCCACCTTCTGGGTGATGCGGGGTATGCCACTGGTTACGCAGGCAAGTGGCATCTTGATGGAGAGGGAAAGCCTCAGTGGGACCCCCAGCGGAACTTTGGATTCGAGGACAATCGCTACATGTTCAATCGGGGTCATTGGAAGCAATTCGAGGACACGGAAAAGGGGCCTCGGGTTAAAGCTCGTGATGCAAAAGGACAACCCACCTACAGCGTTGAAGGCGCCGACGAGGAGTCTTTTGCGACCGACTGGCTTTCGAACAAAGCCATCGAACCGTTCTGCTACATGCTAGCGATACCGGATCCGCACGGACCGGATACGGTTCGAGCCCCTTACGATACAATGCTAGACGACAAGGACTCCGAGATGCCTCGGACCTTTGACAAATCGACGGAGGGTGTGCCTTCCTGGGCGCAACCTGCAGATCAATGCAACTATAAGATGGCGGCCTATTTGGGTATGATGAAATGCATTGATGACAATGTGGGACGTATCCTTGCCGCATTGCGTGAACGTAACCTGATTGATGATACGATCGTAATCTTTACCGCAGATCATGGCGACTTGCGGGGCGAACATCATCGCCAAAACAAAGGTGTCCCGCTAGAGGCTTCGGCTAAGGTGCCCTTTATCATCCGTTATCCGAAAAAGATCGCCGCTGCCCGCCGTATTGACAATGTGCTGAATACGGTCGATTTCCAGCCCACAATCCTATCAATGATGGGGATTAAAACCTCGGGCCAAGAGGAAGGTCGGGACGCATCCCAGATTCTAACGACAGGTAAGGCTCCTAGGGACTGGAGCGATGTGACCTTTATGCGAAGCACGGGCGTGATTGGGGCGACCAATGGTTGGGTGGCGGCGGTTACACCTCGTCACAAACTCATCCTTTCGGACAAAGACGAGCCCTGGCTTCTCGATCTGAACGAAGATCCCGACGAGCTCACCAACTTTGTCCATGACGAAAAACAGCGTGCAACCACTCGCGATCTTGCCAAAGAAATCAAAGCCTACGGCGAGCGTCACAATGATCCCTATACAACGAACGCTAAGACCCGAACCCAACTGAATGATTTAACGGGTTAGGGAATTATTCACTTAAGAAGGCTAGGGCTGATATCGTCAAAGCCAAAAGCGTAGTTCAGTCGCGGATCGACTGACCGGAGTTGTATGAGCTGCCTTCGACAATTATTTTTTTTAGCTCATCGACGCTTGTTTGTGGGCTTGTATGTATCATCGCGTGACAATTTGGACAAAGTGGAATGAGATCTTTAATTGGATTGATCGTGTATTCTCCGACGGTAGATGAGATTGGGTCTATGTGGTGTACGTGAATGAAACCTCTTCCTCTGTCTCCATATACTTTCTCAAAATCAAAACCACAAATAGCGCAGTGGCACCCATAGTGTTTGATGCATAACAATCGAGCTGTTTGGTTTCTTTCGTATCCGTTGACCTGAATTTTCTTTACAGCCCCCTCTTTAAGATCTCTCGGTAGTGCGGTTTCCGGGAAAAGGGCGTTTTCAAGTTCAAGGACCATATCTAGCTCAACCAGAGCATCGAATAGGTCCGGCTTCAGTTTCCAGTATATCTGGTTTTCAATCTTTTCATAGTCCATTATGATCTGCCACCAACCTGGAGAGTTCGATGGGCGATCGGGAAGTTCGAGATTCAGATAATTCGCCACTCGCTTTCCGAGATTTCCGATTAATGCGTTTATTGGTCTAAAATCGGAATATCCCAGTACTGATGCGATTTGTTCCGAAGTTGCTCTGCAACCTGGAGCATCGAAAAGAATGCCGAGTAGTCTCAGGTTTCCTTCCCGAATGATGCCATCTGCCTGAAGGGCTTTGATGTATTGCAGCTTCATTATTTGCATCTATTTTCTTCGTCGAAAGCTAAGACCTCACGCGGCTCTTGTCGCTGTTGTGAGTGTCAACTTGTTTTATTTGTATTCATTTAGAACCAGTTGATTGTAGTCTGCGGCAAATTCCTCAACGATAATCGAATAGTAATAGTTAACGCTTTTACCGTCGGTGTTTATGTGGATGTTTGAGAA
>JAUHWE010000791.1 GCA_030424825.1 Verrucomicrobiia bacterium | reverse complement strand
ACTTGTTTGCGGGTCGGGCTGTCTTTTAGGGTGAGTTGTGAATGGACGGTCTTAGCGGAGAGCAATCCCGACTCTAACGCAAGGTACACTCCAGACGAGAACACGGGATCGATAAAGCTGGCTGCGTCGCCTGCAAGAAGTACGCGGTCTCGGCCAAAATTTTCGTAAGAGAAGCAGTAGCCCGATTCGATACGGAACGAGTCGAGCGGGGT
Source organism: Verrucomicrobiia bacterium (assembly GCA_030424825.1). Classification (GTDB taxonomy): domain Bacteria; phylum Verrucomicrobiota; class Verrucomicrobiia; order Opitutales; family Opitutaceae; genus Pelagisphaera. The sequence continues at coordinate 1,802 of JAUHWE010000791.1, read as the reverse complement.
TGCATTGCGGAGCGAGTCCGTGAGAAACGAAGACTCGCTAACCTTTCTCCAGAAGTAGTCCTCCCGAGTTTCGTTTCCCTCCCGCAGGGCTCCTTTCTGGCCTACTACGCCGACAGATGTGACCTCCTGGCTGATCGGTATCACCCAAAACCAAGCGTCCTTCTGCCTGAGCACGATTATGTCCCCCCCCGCCTTTCCCTCCGCCCTGGGGATTCCTTTAAAGTGGTTGAATACCGAAAAACGGCTGGGATAGGGTATGGATTCCTTCTTAAAACGCAAAGCCCGGCCCATGACGCAATTTCGTCCGCTCGCATCGATGATCCATCGCGATTGAACCCATTCCGCTTGGTTTGTATCCAGGTTTCTAATCTCGATTTTCCATCTATCTCCAGAAAACGTGGTTTCTCCGACCTGATAACGCTGCCGCACGTCGCAACCGGATTTTTGCGCGTGTTCTAGTAGGATTTGGTCGAAGCGGGATCTCTCAACTTGATAGGTTTGCTCCAAGCCTCCTATAAGGCCGTTAGCGAAGACGTTGTCTACTGATTGAGATCTGTCCGGTAGCGTGAACTCCGCTCCGTACTTCTTGATGAATCCGGCATTTTCGATCTCATTCCAAACTCCGATCTCTTTCAGTATTCGGTTGCCGTTGGGAAGAAGGGATTCTCCGATGTGAAATCGGGGGAATCTTTCCTTCTCGCAAATCAAGACTTTGCGACCCCTCTGCCCAAGCCAGGAACCAGCGGTGCTTCCAGCGGGGCCACCCCCAATTACGAGGACGTCAAACGATTTGAGAGGACGAGAATGGGCTTCCATTTAGCAAGCACTCAAATAGCAGTGTAGATGGAGCGCCAAGAACGTTTTTTCTTGTAACCGCCATCACCGGAAAGGTTTATGATAGACCCTTCCTCAATGGATTCGCCAGTTCGAGTTTCGCCAAAAAAATGGGACGTCATTATCATTGGCGGTTCTTTGTCAGGCAGTGCGACGGCGATTGAGCTCCTGAAACTGAATAGCGATTTGGAGATACTCATCGTCGAGTCAAAAGAGAAGCACGGGCGAAGGGTGGGCGAATCGACCGTCGAAGTAAGCTCCTTTTTCCTCGCCCGCGTGATCGGCCTCAGTGGAGAGCTCAATCGCAACCACATATCAAAGCAGGGACTGCGGCTTTGGTTTGCGAACGAGAAAGCGGAGAGTTTGGCTGATTGTAGCGAGTTCGGGCCGAAGTTTAACGTGTTGTTTCCCGGTTACCAGATTGACCGCTCGCGCTTAGATGAAGTGGTTCTTCAGAAGGCGGTGCAGATGGGAGCGGTATTGAAGCGCCCCGCAAAAGTCAGTGACTTCAAGCTTGAGCCAGGTGGATGGCAGGCGGTCCACCTTAAGGAGTCGGGCGAAATCGTTGAAGAACAAGCCCGTTGGCTGGTCGACGCTTCCGGAGTCCGAGCGATGGTTGCCCGAAAGGAAGGATGGATCCAGACGAACGAGGCCCACCCCATCGCCACAGTATGGAGCCGATGGAAGGGAGTCCTGGACTGGGATGATGCCTCTTTGGCCGAGGAATTTCCTGATTGGTCGAAGCGGGTTTACGGTGTACGCAATAACGCGACGAACCACCTGATGGGCCGAGGTTGGTGGGCCTGGTGGATCCCGCTTCAGAATGGGGATGTGAGCCTAGGTCTCGTTTACGATCAGAGATTGCTGGAGTTGCCTTCCGGCGAACATCTCGGAGAAAGGCTTAAACAAGCGCTGTGCTCAAATCCGGCGGGAGAACGCCTGTTACGGAATGCTAGTTTTATTAGCGG
>JAUHWE010000113.1 GCA_030424825.1 Verrucomicrobiia bacterium | reverse complement strand
GCGCCGACTGAAAGGCGAGCGTCACTCCCAACAAAGCCAACCCGAACCCAACGTAGGAGCCTCGCTTGCGGCCAACTCGCTTCATCAGCATAGCGGCCGGAATCGTAGTGATTGCCGTTCCCAGGATCATTCCCGTCAATGGTAAAGTCGCCCATTGGGGCGACGGGGCCAGCTCCTTACCCAAGAATCCGCCAACGAATATGAGCAGCGGGGAGGTAGACATGGCAAGCGTCTGGCAGATGGACAGGATCCAGACGTTTCGAGGAAGGCGAGAGAGCGACATTTAGATCCCAGCATTGGAGATCGCGGGCGGGATTAGCGAATCATTTGTGGGCATCTCAGGCCTAGGCTTACCAACCAGCCGACTGTGTGGTCGCTGAAGTTCCCAACCAATTGTTTCGGTCAATCATGTTAGGGCGAGAGCGTCCCGATCTTCCGTGAAGCCCACCTGCAAATGGACGAACTATCCCGATACAACTGACGCGGCGGATCGGGACGCGCTCGCCCTACCTTTAAAGACCGCCCTCCGGAGTAGAGCTTTTCGGCACTACATTAACACGAGGCGATGAACATGCGACTGTCCGTGCCCTTGGCGCCAATCAGAACCTGGTACCGCTTTCCACAACGAGGGCAACTTCCCACGTAGGCGTTCTTCTCATCGTTCAGATACAAGCGCCCGTAGGTTTGGCAATTTACATACCGAACGCCAAGGAAGGGCTTTCCCTTCGCAGTGGTACGATGCGAAACACTCAGAGACATCTCGATATTTATTAAAGTTCTGAATCTGCGACTGCGTATTCGTACTGACTGGACAAAACTTCCATCGCTCCCACAAGGGAAATCCAGTCATCATCGTTCCGCCCATAGGGCTCCCAGCACTCTGCAACGGACGCCTGGCCGGACTTTTGCCACATCAGCATGTAATACTCTAATCCAGGTCCCCCATCACTCCTATTCTCGCAGCCAGCTAAAAGTGTTTCATCTAGAATATCGAATACAGGATGAGTCGCTTCGACTTCGGCCTGGAGAACGTTAACCTGCGGCGGAACGCCTAGAACGTCGTTGGCTTTCCCTGTATTCAGGCATTCCCAAATCGTTTCACTATACCGTGCCACTGTGAGGATATTGTACTCATCCCCAAAGGCTACCGAATACACTTTCTCCGGTCCGGAAACAGGGATGTGGATCAGACTCGCGTAGTCGCCTCCAATTCGGTTGGGCCGATTCGGACCTGGGGTGAAGGAAAGAAGAGCCGACAAATAGCGGTCAATGTTCGCATTCATATTTACAGTGACTTAGAAAATTTAGTTTAGCAGCCTCAATGCGAGGCGAGGCAGCTCGTTCGCCTGCTGCAACATAGAGGTGCTGGCTTCCGTCAAAATCTGGTTTTTCGCTAAGCGCGTAGTCTCGATCGCCACGTCAACGTCTCTAATACGTGAGTTCGCCGCACTGAGGTTCTCCTCCTGGACTTGTAGCTGCGCTTCCACGACACCGAGACGCGACAAGTCCGCGCCGAGTTTCGCCCGCTCGTCCGCCAGTTGCTCAATGGCGCTGTTGATTGTAGAAATGGCTGAGGCACTGTCCATATTTAGGTCAGGCTGGGATCCATCGACTGAATTGTCCCAAAGCAGATCTGAGATAGCACCGCCGACCTCCCGCAAATTGATTTCACTCACCTGCATGGTCTGCGATCCCGTCGCTCCGACGACAATCGTCATGTCCGCCCGCGCTCCGAAAAGGACAATCCCGTTAAAGCTTCCCGATGGATCTGAACTACCGGTATTCCAGTTGGGATCGTCGTCGGTTCCATTAGCCCCGTTTCCGATCACATCCCTAAGCTGGTCTTTGAGCTTTTCAAACTCGATGCGGTAAAGCTCCTTGTCACTATCCGATTTCGCGACGTCTTGAGCCAATATTGACAATTCGCTCATTCGATTGAGCACATCGTTCATCGAGCTCAGGAACCCGTCTGCCGTTTGAGTCAGCGAGACTGCATTCTGTATGTTGACTCGAGCCGCTTCGATTCGGGAGCCTTGAGCCAGCATCTTCTCTGAATTCGACAAACCCGCCGCGTCATCCGACGGCTGCACGATTTTGCTTCCTGTGCTTAGACGGGCGATTGAGCGATTCATCGCCGCGTGAGTCTTTTGCAAGGTGGAAGTAGCTTCCACCGCATTTTGATTTGTATTAATAACCATATTACGACCTCTTCCTTGATTGTTCTAGATGCATCCGGACCTTAACTCGAACGCGTCTTCTCTTTTTCCTGATTCTGGCTCGCCAATTTCTGGGCAAGACCTGAAAGTTTTGGAACTGCAGCGGCGCTCACACTCGGAGCAACGGCCTCCCGATTGGTTGCGGAAACCTCTTCCACTAGCTCCTTTCGAATAATTGGGACAGAACGCGGCGCGTCTATTCCGATTTTCACCACATCGCCATCGATGCGTGTAATTCGAATTTCGATATTGTCGGCGATTACAATCGCCTCGTTTACCTTCCTGGATAAAATTAGCATGGCTGGTTCCTTCCTGGTTTTAGCCGTTATCGTTGTTTGATAGAATAGGATGCTTCGTCGAGTACTTCGTGTGGTTGGAAACAATTACTTGTTTTCCCATTAAAGAATTTCGGTTCAACAGGATCGGGCCAACGAGATTAGCCGTAGCAGATTCCAAATCATCCCCGCCCCGTAGCGTCACAATATTGAGAATCAAAGCGTCATCAAAGCTATGTATGTCCAATTCTTCTGCGTCGTCATCGGCGATTTCGATCTCATAGTCCGCCAAAAACTGTGACGGTTCTAGCACGATAAAACCAAGCTCATGGTTTGTCGATGAGCGTATCCACATGAAGGGAAGCTCTTCCGTGTTCACGAGCAATTCAAATTCGGTTTCTTCCGGAAATCCGATTAATCCTTTGGAGAGCTTAAACTCCATCGGCTTAACCCAGACGTCCTTGTTCTTTTGGGATTCCGTTGCGATCTTCATGTCTAATAAAATTTGATACTAACTGACTCTTAGATATAGTTAAGCAGAGATGAATCGAGGACTCGTCCCGCACTCTGAAGGGAAGCCTGATAGGCGTTCTGGATCTGCGTCAGTCGCACGATCGTTTGAGAAAGGTCGACGTCCGCTTCTGAGGAAATATTCTCCTCCAAATCGGTGTAGCGTTGCTGGTTCAGGTTGATATCGAACTCAATTCTCAGTTGCACGGAACCTTGTCGGCTCAGTGCGAAGATAAGGTCGTCCTCCGACGTTTCCAGGTCTGCTCGAACTGTTTCGGAAACGGCGTTCTGATCCCCACTCTCCATCGCATCTCTCAATGCGACCATTCGATTGATGAAGTCCGCAAATTTCTGGTTTGTCGCCCCATCTGTAAAGGGAGCGACCTTGCCCGATTCGGACAAATGGAATTCCGGGCCTTCACTCGCTCCCACATAGGTTACCGCTGCTCCCGCTCCTGCTCCATCCGGATCTTGAATTTTGTTTGACGCGTCCAGATTCACAGAAAACGGTTCCGATCCGCTAGCGGTTCCTCCAAAAAGGTATTCCCCATTGAACTTCGTATTCGCCCCGCGAACCGCCTGTTCAATCATTTCGTCAAGCTCTTCCGCGTACGCCTTCAAGCCCGCCTCCCCTTGCAAGTCATTTGCCAGAACCGCGATCTCGTTCACCCGGTCCGATATCTTAACAAAGTTCTGCAGTTGGGAGATTGTCGTGTTATTGATATTCTGCGCACGGGATGCATTCTTTGAGAACTGAGCGAGCTTCTCTTTCTCCTCTTGCATATCCAGAATTCGATTACTAGCCGCTGAATCATCGGATATTTTGGTAATACGCTGTCCACTCGCAGCCTGGGCTTGCAAGGAATTCATCTGCTTTGTAATGCGCTGTAGATGGTTTAAAAGTGTGTCTGGGTAGGTATTGCTTGTGACTCTCATGGCAGGGATGGATCGGTATTAGAAGGTCATCGCTAGATCAGCCGGTTTATGATCACATCCAGCATCTCATCGATGGCTCGAATGTGTCTGCCGGTCGCTTCAAACGCTCGTTGAAATTTCATCATGTCGGTCATTTCCTCGTCAATGGAAACGCCAGAAACGGAGTCTTGCTGCTCTTTCAGAAGTTTGAGGACGATGCCTTCATCCTCCAGCCTCGAATCGACGGTCGAAACTTCTTGAGCCAAATCCGAAATGGTGGACCGATAAAATTCGCTAAAGGAGCGATCCCCCAAGTTACCGATTTCCGAACTGTCCAACTCCGCGATGGCCAGGACAAGTGAGTTGTCTCCCGGTTCTTGAGCAGCGGCATTCGTGGTGCGCAAATTAAACGCGGTCAGCGATGACTCGAGAGAGATGCCTCGAGCGGTCTTTTCAGCAGGGTCCCCCGTATCCGTAAAGAAATTCGTATTCCCCGGTGCCGTCCCATCATTGTATAGTCCATTGATCTGGTCCACGAGCTCGGACGCCAACTGATCGAGGGAATTCATAAAATTTTCGATCCCACCATCACGGGCCGCTATTAATCCGTGAACGCTACCCCCTTTTACCGATACGGCATCCCCCGTGCGGTCGATCGAAAACGAAGGAAGCCCTGGCTGCGAATCATCGAGCTTGATCTGCTCAAAGTGGCCTCGATCCACGAGGTCAACGCTACCCGTTGGCGTTTCAATTGATATCTTTATTTGTCCTCCACTGTCTACTATATTGGATACATCAATTTTGATGATCTCAGATAGCTGTTCTAGGCGGGACTGGCGATTGTCACGCAAAGTGAGGGCTTGGCCCGCACCGCTTGCCTCTGCACGGGCGATTTCAACATTGATCCGGGAAATCTCTTCGATAAGACGATTCGCATTCTCCAAATCGGTTTGGACTTCCATAGAAATGTCCGCCTTCAAATCCTCAAATCGTTCCGAGGTAACATTCAGTTTCTGGACCAGTATTTCGGATTTCTGCAACAAGGACTCCTTTTCCGCATCGGAAGCCGGATTTGCAGAAAGAGAATGGAACGCATTAAAATAGTCGTTAAGCACTTCGGCAAGACCTCCCGACCCGGAGCCATCGTTGGACGCTCCGTCTATGAATGCGGAATCCCCCGTACGATTGATTTCCTGACCCATATTGGCCTCGGCCTTTCGCAGGGCGTCGCTTTGCGCTTCTAGAGAACTGTTGATGCTCGATTCCCGCAGTACTTCACGGTCGAGGATCTGATCACGCATCTGGGTAAAGCCCATGACTTCAACGCCCAAACCACGAGGGCCAGCGACCGTATCCACCATTCCCCGGTCTCCCAATACAACGCGTTGACGCGAGTACTCAGGATTATTCACGTTGGCAATGTTCGTTCCAGCCGTGGTCACGCCAAAGCGATGCGCGTTCAGCGCCTTTGTTGCATTGGCTAGATCTCCCAGTATACTCATCCTATGTATTCGTTAGACTCTTACGATTATAAAATCGCCTTACACAAATGTCTTGTAGGTTGCGGGAACCGTTCCCGACATTCCCACATGACCTTTGCGCGAATAGGTCTTAGAAAAGTTCTCCGGTTCAGACATGCTGAGCGCTTTCTGGGTAATCTCCATCGTACGCGAAAGCAGCAGGTAATTCTGCCGGGCCTTGCGGCGAGTCCGCGTCACCATTGCATTTACCTCATCGATCAATGCCTCAAGCAAGGGTCGGATAAAATCCGGAAAGTGGGGAAGCATGTTTCTCAGAGACAATTCCGGGTCGCAGTCACACTGGCTAGCCATCATCCGGACTTTAGATTCACGTCTTTCCCTAAGGGCATTCATCATCCCCATCTGCCTTTCCACGTCCTCGTTGGTAAGCATTACCAAATCAGATTCGCGGTTGAATATCTCACTCTGCTGGCGATCCAACAGATTGTGCAATCCCCCGTACTCCTGCACTTCCTCACGCAGGAGTTCAATTAGCGGATCCCAATCTTTTTTATCAAAAATCTCGTTCATTATATATCTCGTTTCTGAGGCACACCCTCGGCTCCATTGTGCAGCTGCGCTTGCAGCACTGACGATAGTCCGAAAGACGTTCCTTGGGTAATACTTGTCGCAAGCGTATCCTTTATAATGTGATCGTACATAGGAACTGAAGACCCCAGAAGACCTCCCTCTCCATCAGCGGTCTTCAACGCTTCATCTAGAAATTGACGCATTAGAATGCCTTCAAACTGCTTAGCCGCTTCGTCAATCTGCTGCTGTTCTCCCATCTGGCCATCCTGCATGCTCAGTTTCCACTGCATGCTGTCGAGCGCTGTTGGGGCTGTCGTTATCGGATCCATACTTACTTAATTATGAGTTCTGCTTGCAGCGCTCCGACGCTTTTCATTTCCTGCAGGATCGACATCATTTCTCGCGTGGTTACTCCCACCGCATTCAAAGCAGAGGTCACTTGCTGGATCGTCGGAAACTCGTTTACGATTTTGAAACCACCCGACATTTCAGTCACATCCGTATCCGTAGCTGGGGTTACTGCAGTCTCACCCGCATCCCCGAAGCCATTCGGCTGGGAAACATTCAAATTATTCGAGATCGAGATGGTCAGCGCTCCGTGACTAATCGCTACCGTTGAAACCCTTACTTCAGCTGTGGCGACGATTACTCCCGTACGTTCATTAATAACCACTCTTGCAGGTGTATCCGGGTTTACATTAATCGCTCCGATTGAGGAAATGAAATCCACTTCTCTCCCTTCGTAAATCTCCGGTATCGCTACTTTCACCGCAGCGGAATCCAAGGCCATTGTGCTCGAAGGGAAGATTTCGTTAATAGCTTCTGCCATACGAGACGCGGTGTTGTAGTCTGGATTGATTAGCAGCCAATTGACGTATCCAAGCTCCGAAATATCCATTTTGATCTCACGTTCTACAATCGCTCCATTAGAGATCATCCCAACGGTTGGGTGATTCTTTTGTACCGTCGCACCTCCGGGCCCCGCAGCTCCCCCTATGAAACCTCCCACAGCAATCTGACCCTGAGCGACCGCATAAACTTCCTGGTCCGCCCCATACAAAGGCGTCTGCAAAAGAACGCCTCCCTGCAAACTCTCCGCATCTCCGATAGACGACACCGTAACGTCTATCCGAGTACCCTCGCGGGCAAACGGCGGTATATCTGCCGTTATCATAACTGCAGCGACGTTGTCGGACCTCAAAGTGGTCGGATCCACCGTGAGCCCAAAATTCTTGAGAGAATTCACAAGACTATTGACTGTGACATCCGAGGTACTGTCACCATCGCCGGCTAACCCAATAACCAGTCCATAGCCAATGAGCTGATTGTCCCGGCTTCCTTCAAGGGAAGCGAGATCCTTAATACGGCCGGCGTCCGAAACCGAAGTCGCCAATACAGCGAAAAGCAAAAGTAAATGTGAGTATTTTAGCCTCATGTTTCTAACTACCAAATGTTGGCAACGTTAAGAAGCTGCGCGATCCATCCTTGCTTCTGAGCCGAAGCGATGGCTCCCTTATCGAGAAACTCGACGTGTGCACTCGCTATCTTGCTAGACATGATCGTATTGTCCCGTTCGATATCGTCTCGTCTCACAATGCCTCGAATAATGATGTATTGCGTTTCTCCCGACACTGAAAGCTCCCGGGCACCTTCAATTATCAGATTTCCATTGGGCAATCGATCTATCACCAAGACCGAGGCAGAGGATGAAACATTCTGAGCATTGGTGATATTTCCTCCCCCCGAATTGCTAGCGGTATTACCCTGAGTGCTCACGGCTGGATAGTTTCCGTCTATTGTTCCTAATCCGGGGTAGAAAAAACTAGTGACTCCACCTCCAACATTAATATTCGATATCTTGTTCGTCGACTTGCTCAAAGAGCTGCTCACTGACGAACTTTCATCTACGACAATCGTAAGAATATCACCCACCCTACCTGCGGTACGATCCGAAAAGATGCTATTCCCGGTATTCGCCTTAGAGAGCCAAAGGGATTCCCCTGCAACCCCGGTTGCCGCAATCAATACGAGTCCAAAACTAAAAACTGCTTTTTTCATATATAGGATCCTCAACTAAAACGTTACTTGAACACGGCCTTCGCCGATCACTTCACCAGAAAAATTTTTGTTTGATTCGAGATTGCTGAGAAAAACCATCTCTCCCCGCACACCATCCTGCTGCGCTTTCGCCCGCATCGCGATTTCGATCATTCCCTGGTAGGCGATTACGTCTACGACCTGGCCTTTTCTGACCAAAGACCGTTCTGCAAGGTCGCTCCACTTGAGCGGTTGACCGGGTCGGATATCCCGACTGTATTCGTGCTGTTGCAGCACTTCCAACGTTGCCACCACCGCGTCTGGCTCGTAGAGCAAATCCACCTGGCGGGCTTCGAAGTCTGAAGACGCTGCGAGTTCTCGCTCACGCAAATAGCGTTTCGCAAACCAAACTTCGCTATAGAGAGCTGGCTTGAAGGGAATATCCCAATTACCCAGAACCCCTTCGTCGTTCTCCACTTGTATGGAGAGGTAAACGGTATTCTTAGAGAGCCTTCCCGGAAGGCGGGACAGTTTAACTTCGAACGGTTCACTGTGTTTTGAAAGATCTGGAAGCGCCCTCATGGGCGCCAACGAAATATTTCCCGCCGGGCGTAGATGTTCGTGCATTTGCGCTTCGATTGCTGCCAAGAGATTCTCGCTCGATATTGGAAATCGTGGAGAATAACTTTTTACTACGCTCGGTCTCGTTTCTTCGGCCGGGATTCTAATTTCGTCTTCAACTTCCGTTAAGGAAACTGCAGCCTCAATGGGAACCGCAACCGCTTCCTTGGAGGGCTTAGCGGTGAATACGGGACTTGCTTCCGCCAGAATCGGCAATGGCGCGAGTATGTCATCCAAAGAAGCCCGAAGCCCCAAACTGGATACCATTGCGATTACTGTACAAAGGATAACTTTAGTATTCATAATTCTATCGCTTGATTTGTCCGATTTGCTGCATCATCTGGTCGGATGTCTGAATCGACTTTGAATTGATTTCGTAGGCTCTCTGGGCCACGATCATGTTAACCATCTCCTGAACGATGTTCACGTTCGAGTTTTCGAGAAAGCCCTGGCGTATCGTTCCGAAACTCTCAGTTCCAGGAATGCCACCCGTTGCCGTTCCACTTGCAGTGGTCTCCCTAAAAAGATTGCCCCCCAAAGCGGCGAGTCCAGACGGATTGTTAAACCGGAACAGCTGGAGCGATTCCGTTCCGACGGGCTCAGAGTCCTGCATGAAGGTTATCGTCCCTCCCTCGCTAATCACGATGCTGTTTGCTTCCTGCGGTATGGTAATTCCTGGATCGAGAGCCATGCCTTGACTCGTCGTCAATTGACCATTGGGTCCTCGTTTGAATCCGCCATCACGAGTGTAAAGCGTGTCTCCATTTTGATCCTTAACGGAGAAAAACCCATCGCCTACGATCGCTACGTCCAGCTCCTCATCGGTACGATTTACCTGGCCTTGTGTAAAGACCTTAGATGTCGCCACAACCTGGGTACCGCTTCCGACTTGAATACCGGTGGGGAGAATACTTCCTCCAGAATCCGCACCTACGGATTTCGGCACCTGGTAAAACATATCCTGAAATTCAACTTTGCTCTTCTTGAATCCTGTCGTATTCACGTTGGCAATATTGTTGGAGATCACATTCAGATTCGTCTGTTGCGCCTCCATGCCACTTGCTGCAGAATATAATGATATGCTCATATCGCGTTTTGGTTTCTGTAAAAATTAGTATTCGCCTAAACCCTGCCGCCGAGCGTTTGAATCGCTTGGCCGAGAAGCTCGTCCTTCCCTCGGATGACCTGCTGGTTTAACTGAAAGGCCCGAGAGACACTTATCATGTTAACCATCTCGGTGGTGTTCGAAACATTGCTCTGCTCGAGCGCCCCGTGCCTGATTGAAATTTTGTCCGGATCCAGGTGGTAAGGATCGCCGGAAACCTTTGTATCAACGGCAAACCCACCATGGGTCCGCACCATCTGGCTCGGATCGCCAATGCTGCGCACACCAAGCATCGCGATCTGCTGCTCGTTCTGGCTAATCGATCCATCGGGCATGCCCTTGATTTCGCCTCCATCGGGCAACAACTGAATGATTGCCCGCTCGTCATCCATCACATGGTAGCCCTGCTTGCTGACAAGTTCCCCTTGGTCGTTCACCTTGAACTGGCCATCACGCGTGTAAATCAGCTGTCCCTCGGGTGTGCGTAGCTCGAAGAAGCCTTCTCCTTCGATCGCAAAATCCGTTTTGATGTCGGTGTTTTGGATGCTT
>JAUHWE010000790.1 GCA_030424825.1 Verrucomicrobiia bacterium | reverse complement strand
CATTCCGGGCTAAACTCTCGTAGGGCCAGCGCTTGCGCTGCGCCGCGTCATACGATCAGATCAAACCCTCTTGCAACGCGGCATAGCACGAGCCTTACGGCGCTTTCGCTGATTCCATTTAGGTCTACTTTGTCAAATGGACGAATGGTAGGGCAACGATCTCCGAGCGTGCCGCACAAGCAGATCTTAAAAACGCGGCACGCCCGGAGGTCGTTGCCCTACCTAATAACAATCACTCGAAATCTAACAAAGTAGAGCTAAGAGAACACAGCCGCTAGCTTCCCACTCCTCCAAACTTTCTTTGACTCGTTTCCAACTTTCTCCAAGGTCACGGCATAACACAATTACTAGGCCTCCGTTTCCACCATAGTTCCCCTTATCATCATGATCCTTCGGTTATTCTGCATTTCCGCTTTCCTATTATCCGCTATCACCGCTGCATCTGCTCGACCCAATGTCGTCCTCATTATGGCCGACGATCTGGGCATGGAAGCGCTGGGTTGCTACGGAGGGACATCCTACCAAACGCCCCACTTGGATCGCCTCGCTGCGGAAGGGGTACGATTTGATGACGCTCATGCCGTACCGCTATGCACACCGACTCGGGTCGCTCTCATGACTGGCAAATACAATTTCCGCAACTGGCTGGCCTTCGGAATTCTTGACCCGGACGCCAAAACCTTTGGGCACTGGTTTTCGGATGCAGGATACAAAACCTGCATATCAGGCAAATGGCAGCTCCGAAGCTACAATCCCCCGGACTACATGCCCGAATGGCGCAATCGCGGAATGAGACCGGAGGACTCCGGATTCGACGAGTACTTTCTTTGGCACACGGAGCATACCGAAGACAAAGCGTCGCGGTACCCCGATCCTCGTATCCAATCCAATGGGACCTACGTCAAAGGCACAAAAGGCAAGTACGGACCCGATCTATACGTAGACTACATCAATCAGTTCATGGAGCGAAATGCCGACGAACCTTTTTTCGTCTACTACCCCATGGCCCTGACCCACGGCCCTTTCAACCCCACTCCCGATAGCGATGTCTGGCTCACGGGAAATCGCTTCGAAAGCAACCCTGACAAATATTTTGGAGACATGGTCAATTACATGGACAAGCTCATAGGACGCATCGATGCGAAACTGGGCGAACTGGGAATCCGTGAAAACACACTCCTGATATTCTATGGCGACAACGGGACTCCTCGCGAAGTGTCCTCTAAAATGCGGGATGGCCGCGTGATTCCCGGTGGTAAAGGTTTGAACAATCGACGCGGCACCCACGTTCCTCTGGTCGTGAATTGGCCAGCAGCGCAAGCGGGCGGACGCGTTGTCTCCGATCTAGTGGATACCACCGATTTCATTCCGACGCTTTTCGAAGCCGCTGGCATTTCACTTCCCAAAAACGAGATTTTCGACGGGCGCTCCTTCCTGCCTCAGGTGAAAGGCCAAAGGGGCAATCCGCGCGACTGGGTTTTCATCCACCACGATCCATTGCCGGGACACGGGAAAATTGGCCGAAGCATATCGCGTTGGATACAGGACAAACAGTATCAGCTTTTCGACGAAACGGGGCATCACCATTTTTTCGATTTCACAACCGACCCCGAACTACTCCACCCCATCGACCTCCGAAACGCTTCTGCCGAAGCCAAAGCCGCCCATGAGAAACTGGCCGCCGCCCTCGCTACAATGCACAACAATTGACCAAACTTCTCCGTAGGGCCAGCGCTCGCGCTGCGCCGGGTTTCTCCTATCCGCCTTTTGGTAGATGCGACCGCTGGTCGCGTAGTCGATCAACGATTGCCCCTACCGTATTAAATTCAAAGATGCCTGGATTACGGATCGCGGTGTAAAACCGCTTCTACGATTGGGTTACGCGGCACAGACCAAGCGCTGGCCCTAAATCAATACCATACCGTTGACTCATCGTTAAGCGACCCCCTTCTCCATCTCTGCCTTAATTTTCCGTTGCGGATTATTGGCCCAGAAGGACGCGACAAAAAAGCCGATCGAAAGGGCA
>JAUHWE010000112.1 GCA_030424825.1 Verrucomicrobiia bacterium | reverse complement strand
GTCGGCTCGGATGGTCGAGGCGTTGATGATGCCACCGGGGCTCCCCAGACCGTAGAGGGCGGAGTTGGCGCCACGCTGAACTTCAACACGGTCGGTGTTGTAGGTATCAAACGGGATGTTGGTGATAAAATAGTCACGGGTGAGGTCAGCACTGGCCAATCCGCGCACGCGGGTCAGACCGCCACTGGGGTCATCCCGTTGCTGCTCAGGAATCGGGTTGGCCCCTTGGGAACCGGAGTGGTTACCGCCCAGACCACCGATTTCGGTGTTGGGGGTGAAAATGAGAACATCTTCGAGATTACTGGAATCGGTATCACGAAGGAATTCCTCATTCACGATAGAGATGGAAGAGCCAATATCGCGCATGTCAGTGCGCAGACGAGTGCCTGCAAGAGTGGAGGTCGCTCGATAGCCGTCATCCGTTCCACCGGTGACTTCGAAGGGTGATAGTTCATAAAGCTCATCATCGGATGAAGCGTTATCTTGGGCAAACAAGCCCGAGACCGCGAAAAGACTGCCTATGGGCAGCATGGTTTTTAGTAGTTTAGCTAAACTCATGGGTATACGTATTATAGTTGAAGGGGTACAGTTCAGATTTGTTTTAGCGCCTCCTTTCACCCGCTCCGTTCCGAAGATTGGATCGTTGAGGGGTTAAGAAAAGCGAGTTAGGGTTAGTCGTTTGCGATTCGAACGATCATGGGGTGCAGATGCACGCCACATGAGGACGAACCAAGTTTGCTATAGCTCCCGATCAAAACCTAAGCCGCTCTACCCAGCCAATCCTTTGCTGTTTTACAGTAATTTCTTTTGTAAAGCGCTGTCAGGCATAGGAAACACCCTTCGAAATCCGGTCCCTAATTCCCAGAAAGTTTTACGGTACAACAGCGTTCTCTTCTCTTAGGGAATTCGCATGAGGTAATAAGCCAGATCCCGTTATTTCCTCAACTGGCTGTTCTAGCACTCTGTAATACCTAATCCCTCCCGAATGTCGCACCCCAATCAACCCATACGCACCGCCATCATTGGCTATGGAGGCAGTGGCAAGCTTTCCCATGCGGATATACTGTCTCAGCTTCCTGAGTTTGAAATTCGCGCAGTTTGCGACTTGTCCCGAGAACAGCGAGCGAAGGCGAGAACGGATCTAGGATGTGACACGTATTCAAACGTAAGTGAGTTGCTGGACCAATCTAGCGATTTCGATTTGGCTATCGTAGTAACTCGCACCGATACTCACTGCCAAATCGTCCAGGATTGCCTGAACGCCGGTTTGCATACCGTCGTCACAAAGCCGTGGGCGATGAACCGAAACGAAGCTGATCTCATGCTTGAAGCTCAAGAACGGAGCGGGAAAACGATTTTCCCTTGGATGCCCATGAGTTGGTCGCCTGAATTCATCCAAGTCAAAGAGCTCATCGATGCGGGCGACATTGGGGAAGTATTTCTGGTTCGCCGTCAAATTACCCACTTTTGGGAACGATCAGATTGGCAGACTCAAACGAAATACGGTGGTGGATACCTCCTCAATTGGGGGATGCATATCGTGCAACCGATTCTCGATCTTGTCCCCAGTCCTGCAATACGGGTTTTTGGTCAGATGCAGCAGACGGTCAACCCCGGTGATGCTGAAGACAATTTCCTTTCGATTATCGAATTTCAAAATGGTACGCGAGGGATAGCTGAGTTCACCCAAGGGATCGAGGGGCTCCCTTCCTTCATGGTCCAAGGGACTCAGGGCATGCTTCACTCAGACGGAGAATCGATTACTCTACTTTCCAAGAATCCCGGTGCCGACGAACCCGTAGTTCGCACGAATTTCCCGATCACAGGAAAGATCTTTGGCGATGAATCGGAAATCTATAAGGATATTGCAAAAGGCATCCAGTATGGGAGGCCCATGCGGGCAAATACTCGTCATTCCCTCTACGGTACCCTCGTCCTCGATGCGATACGGGAATCACACCTGGACCGCCAAACGGTTGATATCACAGCAGATACGCTCCCCCTATTCTCCAAAGGGTTTCATTGAACCGGAAAATTCCAGCTTCATACCCCTGGCTCTATCCTGCCAAGACACTTGACTCCCGCCGGTGAACATCACTATCTTACGATAAAGCACTTACGCTTAGCATTCAACTACAACTACCCCGGATTGCCAAGGTTGAACCAATCCAACTATCTCACGCCCCATGAAAAATATTAGGCCTTCCTGTAAAACCATTGCCCAAGCCGCAGGCGTAAGCCGTATGACCGTTTCCATGGCACTGCGCGATCACCCACGCGTGGCTCCCGAAACACGCGACCGGATCAAGAAAATCGCTAAGGAGCAGGGCTACACGCCCGACCCGAATCTTACGGAATTGATGCGATATCTGCGCAAGCGAGACATCAGCAAAGAAGAACCGGTTATCGCCATCCTAAACGGCCAAAAACGGCCCCTTAAAGAACTCGGAGCCGATTCGCTCATGATTCGCCAAGGCGCTAAGGAAAGAGCGGAAAACCTGGGATTTAAGACTGAAGATTTCTGGCTGCAAGAACCGGGAATGCGCCTTCAACGAGTGGTTCAGATTCTCCAAACTCGAGGGATCCATGGCATCGTCGTGCTCCCGGTCGAGAGCCTTAACGATGTGTTCTCGCTCCCTCAGGAGGATTTCATGGGAGTCGCTACCTGCGGCGTCGCCGCCCGCCTGGGTTTCAATCAGGTCCACCCGCACTTCTACCAATCGATGCATGTCGGCATTTCGAACCTGACCGAAAAAGGATTCCAACGAATCGGGTTCTGCGTCACTGAAACAGAAGATGTCCGATACAATCACCTGTACCAAAGCTACCTTCTCTGGCATCAGCAGAATATTCAGGAGAAGAATCGAGTGCATCCTCTCGTCAAGGACACAATCGGCCGCAACGACTTGATCGACTGGGTTAAGCAGGAGAAACCTGATGTGATATTGAGCCCCAATGTCGACCATTACCATTGGCTCAAAGAGTCGGGCATTAAGATCCCCGAAGACATCAGTTTCGCAGCGCTGTCTCCCGCGATGGATACCCCGGCGGGGGAAATCGCTAAAGTGCATGTAGGCTACCGCAAAATCGGAGCGACCGCTATCGACGTTCTTAAAACCAAGCTGGCCCACGAGCAACTCGGCCCTACCGACAACCCAGCAGTCACTCTCATTCGAGGTGAATGGATGGACGGCGCCAGCGTGCGTCCCGCCATTAAGAAAACCGTGGCTGCGTAGCTCTCAACTGCATAGATCAATTCGCCTTAGTTCTACTTTCTGAAAAGGTAGGGCGACGGCCTACCTAATAACAAACACTCTTTAAACAAAAAGCAGAGAGTATTTATAATCTGGATATAATTAGAGGCAGAAGCTATCCCTTTCCAATGGTCACCATGAGCCACAGGAGCAGGATGATACACCCCACCATAGCCCAGCTTCCGCCAAACCCAATCCAGTCCATTTTGTCCGGTTTCGCGAATTCCCAATTGCTGTTGGGGAACAGCTTTTTCGCTCGAACGGAATCCGGATTTTCCGCCGTAAACGCGACGGCCTGCTTGTCGTCTTCCTCGGATGCCTGGATCGGTGTGTAGATTTTGCCAAAGAAGTAGTCCAAGTGCGATTTGTCTACGGGACGAGTCACCAATGAGAGCGTAAAGAGCAGAAAGAATGGGAAAAACGCGTTGAAAAAGAATCGGGTCGCGACGAGCTGCGATTTCGTGAAACCAGTGAAGTCGATTCCAAACCAGCTCAATACCCAGATCTCCGCTTCAAATCGGCCCATGCCAATCAACGGCGAATCCGGATCCTCTGGATTCTGCCTCACTACGCGTTCGAAGAATATCCCTTTAGGCTCGATCCACACTTCCTTCTCCACCGTGTCGCCTACCATAGAGGCCCGGCCAGCGGCCACGTCGTCATTCAGGGCAGGCGTCTTGTAAACATGACTGTATCCATCCGTCTGCACGAGGAAGTCCGGATTTTTGCGGGCCCAATCCAAGCTCAAAAACAAATTCGGTATGATGGCGAACAAAAGGAAGCACACGATCACTTCAATCGCTACCGCTGTCTTCGTCAGCCGCCTCCACGTGTAGCCGAGCCAAATGGCCGCTCCAAAAATGGCCGGCACGGATATGAGATATTTGAAAATCTCTAGCAAGTTGTCTATGTACAAAGCGGCGCCAATCCCCCCGAGCAAACTGGTGCCGATAACGATTCGGCTCACCAGCAAATAATGCTGCTCCGATTTGTTTGGAAAAAGCGGCTGGTACAAATTCCGGATAAAAAGGGCCGCATTGGAGACGGACGCCGCGTCAAGTGAGGACATGTTTGCCGCCAATATGCCAACGAGCATCAATCCTAAAGCTCCAGGAAGCAGCAAGTCGTGGCTCATGAATCCCCACGCCAGATCCGGATCATGGATTTTCCCCTGATACAATCCCAGGGCAATCAGTCCGGCTAGTATCCAAAAAAGCATTAAAAGCCGTTTGAGAAACATTCCCCCGATAATTCCGAATCGAGCCGAATTCTCATTGGTCGCCGAACCTGCTGTCTGCATCATGGTCGCCACCGCCACGATTGCCACCAGTTGCGAACAGAACATCGCGAGCACGGTATACCATCCGTAGTCGCTCAGGGTTACCGACCCAAATAGCTCGAACTTGAAGGCGGGCACAGACGCATGCAGCCCTTCGAACCCGCCGAGCTTGGACAGGCCCAACGGTATGAGGATCAACGAAAAGACGATGATTAAGATCCCTTGAATCGCATCGGTAATCGCCGCTGCTCGAAATCCTCCCATCATCGTGTAAACGGCGACAATAAGGCCGTAGATAATATAGAACGTAACGGGGTCCGTGTAGGAGTAGAACGACTTCAGCTCCCCGCGCTGCCTTTTCTGGTTCAACACATGATAGCGTTCGCTTTGCTCTGGCGTGCGTTCTCGAAGGGACAGGCCTCCAAGCTCCTGCAATTCCGTGAATTCCGCTACAACCGTCCGTTCCTCCACGGTCAGCACTTCCGCCGTCTTCGGCGTGATCGCCATCATCGTCTTACCCGCTACCATGTAGCCGATACCTCCGCCAACGAAGGTCATTATCAAGGTAAACACGGCAAAAAGCCCTCCGACAAATCGGCTCTGAAAACGCTCAGTGAAATAATCGCCCAATGTCGTCAGCCTTGACCTACGAAACAAAAGCGAAGTAATCCAATAAAAGGGCGTTACGAAAAGCACGAGAAACTGTATCCACATTCCCCCGACTCCTTGACGATACGTTTCCCGAGAAACCGCTACCGCCTGGTCCGCATTCGTAGAGGTTCCGAAATTCAGGAAGAATTGGTAGAACTTTCCCAGGGAGCGGCCTGCCAAAAAAAACTCGTCGGTGTTGTCATTGCACTCCCCCGCCTTTTTTCCTAGCCAAAGAATGACCACGAAGTAGATTAGCAGAACAATAATATCGAGGAAGTGGAGACCAAGAAATTCCATACTCAAATTGGGTGCGAAGCATTTGCGAGATTCAGGTTGGCACGGGGTGAAGACATCTAGGGAGGGGTGACTCGGCTCTTTTGACTAGGGATTGCCCCATCGAAACACAATCCTCTATTCCCTATTTCCTAGATGACAACGGATCCGGACGATGTACTGTAAAACGGGGGGTCTGTTGGTCCCTGATTCGCTCCCCCACACTCTAGCCAATCTGAAAACCGTTTCCCTCTAGCCGCCATGCCTGACCTGACTTACACTAAAACGGGACGTCCCGAGTTTGATGAGCTCACCCCGCGAATTCGCGCCTTTCTCGAGCAAGACACCATGGATATGGTCATCGACGGCGATCGCATTCGCGGCTACCGTTCTCCGGATACGCCCGCCGTGTGGATAAGGGACCATTCCGACATGATGCGCGGGTTTCGGCACTTCGAGCAGGACCTAACCTCTGCGGTCACCCATTTCGCCGACACCCAAGCCCGCAACGGCCGCGTATTTGACTACTTCACCGTCCAACCAGAAAAGGTGCCCTGTGAACGGGAAAACTGGTCCAAGTACGTGCGCGTTCCGGTTGAGGCCGATGTGGAGTACCGCTTCGTCAACGCCGCCTACCTCGCCTGGCAAGCCACTGGCGACGACTCCTGGATCCGTTCGATTCTCCCCAATCTCGAACGGGCCCTCCAATACGCGTTCACCCATCCGTGGAGATGGGACCCGGAGCTAGAGCTGGTCAAGCGGCCCTACACCATCGATTCGTGGGACTTCGCCTACACTGCGGGTTCCCACGATTGGCTGCAGTTCCAAATCGACGAGAACACTTTCTGGGGGATCCTCCACGGCGACAATAGCGGGTACTTTCAAGCATGCCAGCGAATGGCCGCCATCTACAATCGTCTGGGCGAATCCAAACGTTCCGAACACTGGACTCGCTTCGCCGATGGACTCAAGACGCGGATGAATCGAGCTTGCTGGAACGGGACCTTCTACACTCATTTCGTAAAGAGAACACCCGTGGAGATCCCTGGAGTCGACGAGGCGTCCCAGTTGAGCTTTAGCAATCCCATGAACATCAATCGGGGCGTCACCTCCCAGGAGCAGGCCAGATCCATCTTGCAGGAGTACCGCCGTCGTGGGGCCGCCACCCAGGCGTTCGCCGAATGGTTCTCGATCGAGCCTCCGTTTCCAGACGGCATATTTGGTGACGAGAAAATCGTAGGCGGCGCTTACTGCAATGGAGGCATCATGCCACTGGTTGGCGGCGAGCTGGCCAATGCCTATTTCTCCTCGGGATTTGAGGCCGAAGGCGTAGAAACACTGCAACGCTATTACCAGCTCATTTCAAAAAACAACGAGACCTTCCTATGGTACTTTCCAGACGGAACCGAATCCTCTGTGGACACCAGTACCAGCCCCGACGCCATGCCGACTGACGGGTGGGGCTCCAGCTCGATGCTCTGCGGGCTCGTCGAAGGGCTCGCCGGCGTCGTCGATACCGGCAAGCAGTTTGACACGTTTTCGCTCAGCCCGCGCTGGGGAGCCGCTAATATTACCGAAGCCGAAGTCGGCATCGGCTACGAATGCTCAGGTTCGGCGGTTCGCTACACCTACAAGGAAAGCCCCACCGAAATTCGCCTCGCCGTGGAATCCCCAAAATCCCAAGCACGCGTATCCCAATTGCTTCCGGCCGGAGCTACCGTGGACCGTGTCACAGGCGGCGGACAAGCAATCCCCTTTGAGGAGGTACAGATGGAAAAGAGCCGGTACGTCGTCTTTGATGCCGCCATCGTTGCTGGGATCGACCTCTCCATCGCATTCCGCTAGCCGAGCCGTGAATGGATTTAATAGAAACTCCTAGACCTATCCCTAATCCCGTATGGGTAGTGTCCTTATTTGAATCGTCATCGCCCTACCAGAGCAGTCAAGCATCGCAAGACCGATTGATTTCAAACGGCACACTACCCACTCCGGCCTTTTCTTGCCACCATTCTAGTGATACACCGTAAAGGCAAGCCAACTCACTAGCGTTTCCGGTACTCCCCCGGACTGCAACCAAAGGTTGTTTTAAAAAGCCGATAGAAAGTTGAAATCTCTCCGAAGCCACATTCAAAACACACCGAACGTACCGATAAGCGAGTCTCCCACAGCAAATGAGCCGCATGCTCCATACGCAGACGCGTTAAGCGAGCCAGCCAACTCTCACCCGTTGCTTCACGGAACAACTGGGTAAAACGACGGCGACTCAGTCCAAGCCTACGAGCCACGGACTCGAGATCCTCGGTCTTCCAGAATGTGGTGGATTGACGGTCCGCGTACGCAGACACCCTCGATTGCGAGTTGAGGGTTTCTTCGGACAGAGCACTTGCCTCCGACCGGGTGATCGCCACCAGCAGTTGGCAAATATAACTCAGTTCGAGATCTTCAGATTCAACAGTCGCGTTGCGCTCCTCTATCATAATAGCCCGCAACAATTCCGCCGCCCCTATGGGCAAATCGGTTCCAGTCTCCAATCGCCACTTTCCGCATGCGGAGGCGATCAGGCTCGGAGTCGGATAAGCAGGATTTCGAAAGCAGATTCCATAAAGCGACATCGGGTCGCCTTTAGCGTCAGAAAGTCTATGCGGTACACCCTCAGGTACCACAATCAATGCAGGTGCCCGTATTGCGAACGATTTCTGACGACGGTGCAGAACCCCTGATCCTCCTACCACAAAGAGGATTTTAGGAAAAGGATCTCGTCTCCACTCCATGGAAAAATCCTCTTGATGGTGGCTTTCTAAGATTGCTATACCCGAGGCTCGAAAATCAGGCTCTGCGGGCGTCGTGCGAAAGGAGGGATTCATCGAATTCGTATAGAACGACACAATTGCCCGATCTGCAATTATATTTTACCCAAACCGTCAATTGCCCATTTTCCAAGAATGAGCTACTATTTCCGCTCCCGATGAGATCAACAAACACCCAACTAGTCTCTCCTTCCGCCCAAGGTATCAGCATCACCGTATCCTCGAAACGCCTACGAAACTATGCTGCGGTCGAACGAGCAAGGATCAGGATTCTCGCCGGGTGGTTTCTTAGGATCGGAGACTACGAGCTCAAATACGTGTTGGCCTACCATCTCTACGAAGCTTCCGAACACACAACTTGGATCCGAGAGCGCCTTAAAGAAATGAGAGGTGGCAATCCCAATGCTAGCATTAGGCCCGATTTAGCTCAGTTTTTGGAAAAGACGCTTCACGCGCCAAGTGACACCGAGTTCCTAAAGGGACAGTATGGCGTCCTGACAAGCGCGATGCTCACAGCGATTCATAACGATGTTAAAAAAATGGATACATCGGCAAACGCGAACGAGCTGCGTCTGCTAAATCGTATAAAAAATGACTTAATTGAGCAGGTCGCCTGGTACAAAACGCTCGATTTAGATTCCGAGGATTCAGACTGGAGCTCCTATATTCAATCAACACTGCACTCCATCGGCGGCATCCACGGCGACGAAGCGCGAATGCCCTCGCCTCCTTCGCATTCGCTACTTCGCTTCGAACGTCCCTCTACATTGCATTTCGACAGTCGCATTCAAATCGGCGAGCTCAAGTCGTACGAGGAACGAGCCCAATTGGACCGCGAACAAGCGACCATCGAGCAGTTCAAAGTCTTCTTCAACGAATTCTATGCTGCGGCTCTTCTCGCTAGCATTCTTTTCGACGCCGCTGAGAATGAGTATCCATGGGAGTTCTTCGCAGATTTCAGCCGGCATTTCTGGGATGAAGCTCGTCATAGCGAATTTGGGGCGATCCGACTTCGTGAGTTGGGCGTAGAGCCCGACCGGGTGAATCTCGTCTTGTACGAAGAGTCACAGGATCTCCCTGTGCTTCACCGGGTCACCTACCTCACACGCGGTCTCGAAGCGTATTTCATGCCCCGCAAACCGGTACGCATGAAGGAGTATGAAGAAAATGGCGACTTTCGAAGCCAGCTGTTCGCGGACCAAGACTGGTCCGACGAGATCAATCATGTTCGCTACGGATCGCGCTGGATCAATTTTCTCCTAGAGAATGACAGTCGCGAAATCGAGGACATCATGGATGAAGTAAAGCAGCATCTTTCCGCAGTTCGCAAAGTAGACGTCCAAACGATTGAAGCTCCCTACTAGTACTTCAGACCCGTATGGTAAGCCGACCTCTGATATCAAGATCTGACGATTTCCTCAGCTTGTTCGTCCACGCAACTCCTTTGCCCGATCCGCAAGTGGATATTACCCAAACTGTGAATTGTCGATCTTTCAAACTATCTTATACTTCTATCTCCTAAATTTAATTAGTACCCAAAATTCGAACAAACAATGAGCCACTCCACAGATCTTCCCTCATCCCCGGAAATACTGACCACAACCGTCGGTTCCTATAGTCCCATTGATTGGCTCGCAGCACTACCGAGCGAGCAATCCGTCGAAGACGCCACCGCAGTCGTTATTCACACTCAACAGCGGTACGGTATCGACCTCCCCACGGATGGAGAGCTCTACCGCTTCGACGTCAACCACCCCGACACCAATGGAATGATCGAATACTTCATTTCCCGACTTGGCGGAATCGATACGAATGTTGGTCTAACCGATGCCCGAAACTTTCAGGAAAAACAGGAGATGAGTTTTCGGCTCAAACCTGCGGGCGTAGTGAGAGGTCCGATTGGCGAGGGGTCACTCGATTTGCTTGAAGCCTGTTCCCGCTCTGCAACCGTGGCAAACGGACCGCTCAAATTTACGCTGACCAGCCCCTATATGCTAGCCCGCACCTTGCTCGACAATCACTACAACGGACTAGAAGCGCTGACATTAGCGATCGCAGATGCACTCGCTGA
>JAUHWE010000789.1 GCA_030424825.1 Verrucomicrobiia bacterium | reverse complement strand
GGGACTCTTCAAAATTGACTCGTATTCAGGGATGAGCCCCGTCTGGCGAAAGTAATAGATTTCTGCCCCATTGTCGCTCGTGAAGAATACGATGGTATTCTCGTCGATATTCAGCTCCTTCAACAAGATCATGATCCGCCCCACATCATGGTCCATACGAGTCACCATGGCAGCGTAGTTCTTCACGTCTTGAGGCCACTCTTTTTCCGTGTAGGGCGCATCGGAAGCGATTTCGTATCGCCCGTGAGGTATCGTATAAGCAAGGTAGAGAAAAAACGGGTTCTCGTGATTCTGACGAATGAAATCCAGGGAGAACTCAGTAAACCGATCGTGTATCCAATCTCTCTGATGGCCGCCGAGGTTCCCATCGAGCGACAGCATCTCCTCGTTTCGCCAAACGTATTCCGGATAAAACCCGTGGGCATGCCTCTGATCCAGATACCCCAGCCACTCGTCAAATCCCTGACGATTCGGAATTCCCTCCGTACCCGGCTGACCCAGTCCCCATTTTCCGGTGACACCGGTCGCATAACCTGCCGTTTTAAGAATTTCCGCAACCGTTACATCCTCGTTTCGCAATGAAACCGATACGCGGCCCCGATCCGGGCCTTCAAAACCCGCATTTCCACGAATACGCGAATGCCCCGTGTGCAAGCCGGTCATCAGCGAACACCGTGTCGGCGCGCAAACGGTACTTCCCGCGTAACACTGTGTGAAGCGCATCCCTTCCCGAGCTAACTGATCGATGTGGGGCGTCTGAATCTCCTCCTGACCATAGCAACCTAGATCTCCATAGCCAAGGTCATCCGCCATTATGAAAATAATGTTTGGGCGAGCGGCGATTGCGGATATCGACGCGGTTAGAGCCAATAGGCCGAAGAGGGGAAATCTAAAATAAGTTAACATAGATGCATCGATACAACGAGCAGGAAACTAGATTCTCAGGCAAAACCCCAAGACACACGACAATGACCGCAATTGCGAGTTTAGTAGAATGTAGAGTCGGTAGTAAACGTAGTCAAAACCTTAAAGAGTTTCCAATCAATCCCATTGCTTCGTTCCTTGGTCCTATTTGAGATCCAAAATTCGTTTCTTCGCATCGCAATACCCTCCGGGCATTACTCAATTCCAAAGGCCAATTTAAAATCTCGAATATAACTACAAGATCTCGAAAGCGACGTATGGGACGCTCTCTAAGTGTAATCCTGCCTATTTGGAGTTGTAGACTCCTGGCAATGCGGTTAGGCACTTCAGCAATCCCCTTTTAAGACCCATAAACTAAAGCAAGATCAACTCAGTGGATTTGCAAATCGCCCATAAAGTGAAACGGCTTCTATACACATTCGCGCTGGTTTGTTCATCGGCCGGATTGTTAGCCAATTACCCACCACCGCCACCCGTTCTCACACCTGACGCGCAATTGAGGCACTTTCAGCTTGCGGAAGAGGGCTACCGAATCGAACTCGTGGCCAGCGAACCCATGATAGAAGATCCGGTCGCCATCCGGTTTGACGGTGAAGGTCGGCTGTGGGTCGTCGAGATGAGAGGCTACATGCAGGACATCGATCGCAGTGGCACCCACGACCCCAATGGCAGAATCTCGGTACTTGAGGATACGAATGGTGACGGAGTTATGGACAAACGCACTGTGTTTATCGACAGGCTAGTTCTCCCACGCTCCGTAGCGATTCACCCAGATGGTGTGCTCGTAGCGGAAAACGAGCCGCTTTGGTTCCTCCAAGATACTGATGGCGACCTGGTTGCCGACCGGAAAACCCTCGTTGATCCCGACTACGCCCAGGACAATGTCGAGCATTCCTCCAATGGATTGTACCGAGCAATGGACAATTGGATCTACAACGCCAAGGAAGGCCACCGTTACCGTCGCGAGGGAGACCAATGGACACGAGACGAAACGGAAGCCCGCGGCCAATGGGGCATTTGCCAAGACGACTTAGGTAGACTGATCTACAATTACAACCATTCCCAACTTCATGGAGATCTCGTTCCTCCCAACACCTTAACTCG
>JAUHWE010000111.1 GCA_030424825.1 Verrucomicrobiia bacterium | reverse complement strand
GATCACCTCGAACTATGAGATGATTCTTGTAAACCAATACAGATTTGGGATTAAGAGCACATCATGGGAAATCCCTGGAGGCGTGATGGATCCGGGAGAAGATCCGGTTACCGCAGGGTTGAGAGAACTGAGGGAAGAGACGGGCTATACCTCGAAAAGAGCGCGTCTACTCGGTTCGGTTCGGCCCAACCCCGCGATCCAAGACAATACCTGCCATATCGTCTTGGCAGAACAGGTCAAATTGACGGAATCTCTGGAATGGGATGAGCACGAGGAGATCGAAACTAAAGCCGTTCCGATCCAGGAGGTCTACCAAATGGCGGCGGATGGAGAAATCTTCCACTCACTCGTTTTAAACGCGCTACTGCTCTTCTATCCGGAATGGGAGAAAATTCAGGCTCGACAGCGTGCCCATTGAAGCGGCTGGGGCCGCTTTGCTTTTCAAAGAATGATACGCAGTCTAATAGTGGATATCGCACGGGCTAATCACTTTGATTCTTCTGGGCTCAACGTAGTATAACGCATTGACCTTGAGGAGGGTGAGAATAACGTCCGAGACATTATCTCCAGCACATTCCAGACGCGGCTTATCCTCTGCTCGAGAATGCGATATCCTCAAAAGGCTATTCGATGAACATTATTCACGTACTCTTCCGATCGTCTATCGGCAAAAAGGTCACAATGGCGGTTT
The DNA here is from genome assembly GCA_030424825.1 of Verrucomicrobiia bacterium. Classification (GTDB taxonomy): domain Bacteria; phylum Verrucomicrobiota; class Verrucomicrobiia; order Opitutales; family Opitutaceae; genus Pelagisphaera. The sequence goes on along the minus strand of JAUHWE010000111.1, from coordinate 9,657 downwards.
CGGGCTTCATCCTATTTGGCTTTGTCATCGGCCATTTATCGGGCAATCTTCAGATCTTCGCCCATCCAGACAAGATCAACGCCTATGCTCATTTCCTGGAGTCCTTAGGCCCCGCTTTGTGGGTTATCCGCCTATTCCTGCTTGTGACTGCGGGGATACACATCTGGCTCGCGGCACAGCTCACCCTTGAAAACCGACAGGCCCGCCAGAAGGGATATCAAAAGCAGGTAACACTTAGGGCAACGTTGGCATCCCGCTATATGCGGGTGTCTGGGGTGATCGTACTTGTTTTCATCATTTACCACCTGCTTCATTTTACGGTGCGGGTCACCGGCTCCGAAGCTGACTACCCGGACACGATCTTGGCCGACGGAACTCCCGTAAGGGATGTGCACTCGATGATGATTCTGGGATTCCAGAACCCGGTCATTGCCGGCTTCTATTTACTATCGGTGGGCCTCCTCAGCTGGCACTTGGCCCATGGGCTCGTTAGCATGTTTCAGTCGCTAGGATTGAGGACGAGAACCTGGACACGCTTTTTGGAGCGGGTTACGGTAGTGATTTGCGTTTTGTACTTTCTAGGAAACGCGGCGATCGTGGTCGCAGCCATGACGGGAAACGTTCGAATACAAAATCCGAAAGTGGCTGGATTTACGTGTCGAACGGATTGCGAAGTATGCGGAGCGATGACCGCAGATGCGGTTGCGGAAACGCTGGAAGACTCGAAGGAGAACCAATCTTAACCCCCCTTTTCTGCTCAGATGATACTGGATTCAAAAATACCTTCTGGTCCGCTCGAGAAAAAGTGGAACAAGCATATAATGGATGGGAAGCTCGTGAATCCCGCCAACAAACGCAAATACGAGGTGATTGTGGTGGGTACGGGGCTAGCGGGCGCGTCGGCGGCCGCGACCTTGGCTGAGCTGGGCTATTCCGTAAACGCTTTTACTTTTCACGATAGCCCGCGACGAGCTCACTCGATTGCGGCCCAGGGAGGGATCAATGCAGCCAAGAATTACCAGAACGATGGTGATAGCGTGTATCGGCTTTTTTACGACACCGTTAAGGGAGGGGATTTTCGATCGCGTGAATCGAACGTTTACCGTTTGGCTGAAGTCAGCGCTAATATCATCGATCAATGCGTTGCTCTAGGAGTGCCCTTCGCTCGTGAATACGGGGGATTGCTGGCGAATCGGTCGTTTGGCGGCGCCCAGGTATCGAGAACCTTCTATGCCCGGGGGCAGACAGGACAGCAGCTCCTTCTTGGGGCTTATTCGGGTTTGAGCCGGCAGATTGGACTGGGTACGGTTCGCATGAATGCGAATCATGAAATGCTCGAATTGGTCACGATTGACGGACACGCCCGTGGGATCATTACCCGCAATGTCATCACGGGGGCCATTGAGCGACACTCGGCTCACGCGGTGGTCCTGGCCACCGGTGGTTATGGAAACGTTTTCTATCTTTCCACCAACGCCCTGAATTGCAATGTGACGGCGGCATGGAGGGCACACCGAAAAGGGGCTGCGTTTGCCAACCCTTGCTACACGCAGATCCATCCAACGTGCATCCCTGTTTCGGGAGACTACCAATCCAAGTTGACGCTAATGTCCGAGTCGCTCCGAAATGACGGACGCATTTGGGCGCCGAAGAAGAAGGGCGACAAGCGTCCCGCTGACCAGATTCCTGAAGACGAACGCGACTACTATTTAGAGCGCAAGTACCCGAGTTTTGGCAACCTTGCCCCCCGCGATATCTCGTCGCGAGCGGCTAAAGAAGCTTGCGATGAAGGAAGAGGCGTTGGCGAAACCGGACTGGGGGTTTACCTCGATTTCAAAGACGCGATTGAGCGACTCGGAGAGAACGCGATTCGGGAACGCTACGGAAATCTGTTCGACATTTATCACGAGATTACGGGGGAAAGCGCTTACAAGCAACCCATGCGAATTTATCCCGCCGTTCACTACACAATGGGCGGCCTCTGGGTGGACTATAATTTGATGAGCACGATCCCTGGTTGTTTCGTTCTTGGCGAAGCGAACTTTTCGGATCATGGTGCCAATCGGCTTGGGGCTTCGGCTCTCATGCAGGGCCTCGCGGATGGTTATTTTGTATTGCCGTACACGATACCTCACTACTTGGCGGATGTTCCGCGTGAACCTGCACCACCGGTTGACCACCCTGAGTTTGTAAAAGCGGAAGAAGAAGTGAACAATCGCACTAAAGCGCTGCTCGATAACAACGGAAAGCAAACCGTGCGGAGCTTTCACAAGCGCTTAGGGAAAATCATGTGGGACAAATGTGGCATGTCGCGCAACAAGAGTGGTTTGGAAGAAGCGATCCGGCTGATTCCTGAGCTGAAACAGGAGTTTGATGAAGATGTGCGGGTTCCTGGAGCTGCGGACACGCTAAATCAGTCGCTTGAGATTGCGGGCCGCGTTGCCGACTTCTTCGAGCTGGGAGAATTGATGTGCCGTGATGCCCTCGCCCGAGAAGAGTCGTGCGGTGGCCATTTCCGGGAAGAGCATCAGTATCCAGATGGTGAAGCCATGCGGAATGATGAGAATTGTGGCCACGTTTCCGCCTGGGAATGGAAGGGTCCGGGGCAGGAGCCAGTGCACCATAAAGAAAAACTTGAGTATGAGGCGGTCAAAATGGTGACCCGCAGCTATAAGTAATCCCAATTGTAATGAAAGTAACACTACGAGTTTGGCGACAGAAAGACGGTAATTCAGAAGGGAAGTTCGAAGAGTACCAAGCGGAAGGACTGAATCCGAACATGTCCTTCCTGGAAATGCTGGATGTTGTCAATGAGGACCTCACGGAAAAAGGCGAAGATCCCATCGCATTTGCCCACGACTGTCGCGAAGGAATCTGCGGGACGTGTTCCTGTATGATCGATGGCAAACCGCATGGTCCAGAGAATGGCATCACGACTTGCCAGACTTACATGCGCAGTTTCAAGGATGGGGACCTGATTACGGTCGAGCCGTTTAGAGCGAGCGCGTTTCCGGTCCAAAAGGATTTGATTACGGATCGGTCGGCCTTTGACACGATCATGCAGTCGGGCGGCTTTATCACGGCTCGAGCGGGAAGCTGCGAAGACGCCAACGCGTTGCCAATTGGCAAAGAAGTTGCCGATTTGGCGATGGACGCGGCCGCTTGCATCGGATGCGGAGCCTGTGTCGCGGCCTGTAAAAATTCATCGGCTATGCTTTTTGTTTCGGCGAAGGCAGGACAGTTGAATCTTTTGCCGCAGGGGCAGCCCGAAAAGGATACCAGAGTCTTGAATATGGTGGCGACGATGGATGAAGCCGGTTTTGGCAATTGCACGAACCAGTACGAATGCTCGGCTGCCTGTCCCAAATTGATCAGCGAAGAGTTTATCTCGAAGTTGAATCGGGATTACGTAACCGCAAACGTCAGGAATCTGTTCAAAGCAAAGGCCTTGTAGGGGAAGGCGGAAGAGCGGGCTTGGTGTGACCTTGGCGGACTGAGTCTAGAAAAGCTCAAGCGCTTGGGCGCTCTCAACGAGTACCCAGAGAACTCCGCCGCAGATAATCCAGCCAAAACACACCGCGACAAACCTCTTGAATCGCTTTGTTTTCTCGTGTCGGTCCAGCTGTTGTTTTCGAAAACCGCTCTTTTGAAGAAAGCTGACGAATTGGGCGTTTTGCATTCGGAAATCCTCTGAATTGCGATCGAGCAGCGCGTCGTTTTTGACACGCTTCTTGCGAAGCAAACTAGAAAGGAAATCGATCATGCAGGTATTGTAGGGCTCTCACCCACTTTTAACAAGACGTTTAACGGTGATTTATGTTCAAAATTCAAAGAAATGAGATGAATTCTGGAAAATAAGGCTCAATTTGAAGGAGTTTCTCTAGGGTAGGCCCTAGCAATCAAGTCTACCCAGCTCAGTAGCGCATAAAATTTCGAAGCGTTCATGCCGAAATTTTATGGCGGTGTTTCGCTGGTTGCCATCGATGCAAATCGACTGGTAGAAATCCAGCAATGTCCGACGAATCTAAAGTAGTGATCTGTGGCTCGGGTGCCTGGGGAACCGCGATGGCGTTTCACTTGGCGCGGCAAGGCCACGATGTATCGTTGCTTCCAAGAAGAGGTGAGCAGGCTGAGGTTATGGCGACAGCGCGCGAAAACCTGGAATATCTGCCGGGACACATATTTCCTAAACGATTGAGAGTCGAACGTTCGGATAAGGCTGCATTTGATGGAGCCCGAATCGTTTTGCTCGGAGTACCTTCGAATGGCATCCGGAGTTGGATGGGGCGAATTCAAGGATTGGTTGCCCAAAGCGAGCAGTATTTTTTCGTTTCCTTGGCGAAAGGGCTGGAGCTGGATTCCGGAAAGACCCCTTGCGAGATCATAAAAGAGGCCCTGCCAAATCATTTGGTCGGCTGCCTTTCGGGGCCTACCTTTGCGGGAGAAGTCGCAGAAGGAAAACCGGCGGCCATGACTCTCGCCTCTGAGTCATCCGAGCCAATAGTTACATCCACTCAGGAGGCTCTCAGCGGTCAGAGCATGCGTATCTACTTAAGCGAAGATCTGAAGGGAGTTGAACTGGGCGGTTGTCTGAAAAATGTGTACGCCATCGCTGCGGGTTGCTGCCAAGGGTTGAAGCTAGGGGACAATGCCCAAGCGGCACTGCTTACTCGAGCCCTTGCGGAGATGGTGCGGGTGGGTAAAGCATTGGGGGCGAAAGCGGAAACGTTTTACGGTCTGAGTGGATTTGGCGACTTAGTGGCGACTTGTCACGGTTCCTGGAGCAGAAACCGGACGTTTGGAGAGTCCATCGGCCTGGGAGGTTCGGCGCGGGAGATCCTTGATGAGCAAAAAACCGCTGTGGAAGGGTATCATACATCGAAATCGTTTCATCAATTATTGGGAACGAAGGAAATCGAGGCTCCGATATTAGAGCAGGTCTATTGCATCCTATACGAAAGCAAGCCTCCGCTTCAGGCACTGAGCGACTTGATGAGTCGCGACCTCAAGCGAGAAAGCGACTAGTTGGGCGCTTTTTGAGTCTGAATAAGCTGGTTGCGGGATTGTGGAAACAATCAATCCTTATCCACCCTCTGAGGGCGGCGATTCGAGTTGTATTGGTGCCGCATCTGAAGGAGCTCGACCATTAAGGCGAATCCCATCGGCAAGTAGATGTAGCCTTTGGGAACGTGCTGGTGCATCCCCTCGAGGAATATGGTCACCCCGATCGTTATGAGAAAAGAAAGGGCGAGGATCTTGAGAGCGGGACGTTTGAGGATGTACTCTCCAATTGGTTTGGCAAAAAACAGTAGTGCGACGAAGGATACGATTACCGAGGAAACGATAATCCATAGTTTTTCAGTGAGACCGATAGCGGTGATCACGGAATCGACCGAAAAAACGATGTCGAGTAGAACGATTTGAGTAATAATGCTGGAGACACTGGCAGCCCCTTTTTCAGGTCCCTCTGATTCGTGCCCTCCCTCAACCGTGTGGTGAATTTCCTTGACGGCTTTGTAGAGAAGAAAGAGCCCTCCGGCAATGAGAATCAGATCGCGTATCGAATAGTCCGACACAATCGTATTGGTTAGGCCAGAGAGTTTGATTAGCAGCGCGAGGATTCCGATACGGGCGATTAAGGCTACAGCCAGACCGATAATTCGAGCTTGGTTGCGCTTTTCTTCCGGCAGCCGGCTCACGAAAATCGTGATCACTAGTATGTTGTCTACTCCGAGAACAAGTTCCAGGCCGATAAGAAGGGAAAGTATCGCGATGGAGTCCGCCATTTTCTACGGTATGATCGTTAGGGGAAGCGATTAATAGCTGATTCCGGGAAGCCAGGTGACCAGTTTTGGAAATGCGACGACGAGGCCCAGGGCGATAAGCTGTATTATGATAAAGGGTACAACGCCTTTGTATATGTGTTTCAATGTAATGCCCGGCGGGCACGCTCCCTTAATGTAGAAAAGCGCAAACCCGACCGGGGGCGTTAGAAAGGATGTCTGGAGGGCTACGGCGCAAAGAATCGCAAACCAGATCAAAGCCGGTTTAGACGAGGCGTCCATGCCGCTATCGGCGAGCCATGCCAAGTCCATGCCTGCAATGATTGGGGCAACGATTGGGAGCATGATCATGGTGATCTCGATCCATTCCAGAAAGAACCCCAGTGCGAATATTATAAGGAGGATAACGAAAATGGTACCATAGTCCCCGGACCCTACCCCGAGGATCGCGTTGGCGATCATTTCGTCTCCGCCAAGTCTTCTTAGCACAAGTGAAAAGCAAGTCGCTCCGATGAAAATGGCAGCTAGGAATCCCATCGTGCTCAGGGTTCCGTTGAGCGATCGGCGGAACTCGCGGATGTTTAAGCGCTTGTTGAAGAACGCTAAAAACAGGGCCCCGAGGGCTCCCATTCCGCTGGACTCAGTTGGAGTGGCGATGCCGAAGAAGATCGAGCCCAAAACCAGCATAATTAAAAAGGCTGCGGGGAGGATTGCCTTGGCAAGACCGATCCAATCGGCGGCCGTCAAGGTTCCCGTATCTTTAGGTTTAGGTGCCGCTGATGGATTGATTCGCGCGTAAACGAAAATGTAGAGCAAGTATAGTCCCGATAGCACGAGACCCGGAACGACCGCTCCCATGAACAAGTCTCCCGTGGATACATCCAGTTGGGTTGACATGAGGATGAGCATAATGCTCGGAGGGATGAGGATCCCGAGAGTGCCGGCACTGCATACCGTTCCGGCCGCAAAGGAAGGAGAATATTTGACGTGCATCATCGCGGGAAGCGCTAGCGTTCCTAAGAGCACTACAGAGGCTCCGATGATACCGGTTGAAGCGGCAAGCAATATGCCCATGAGGGTAACACCAAGCGCGAGCCCGCCCGGTACGCGACCCAGCAATCGTTGCTGGGCCTGCATCATCTTTTCCGCCACTCCCGATTGGTCGAGTATGTTCCCCATTAGGATAAACATGGGTAAAGCGACGAGAACCTCGCTTTTCATAATGCCAAAGATGCGATCGACTACGATGGAAAACCGAAGGAAGCTCAAGCCTGTGTAGAGCCCAAAGACCTGGTCGAGCAAAACTGCAATCGCCGTGGTCGTTATGGCTGCACCACCGAGGGAAAAGCCTACCGGCACCCCTAGGAAAAGCAGGCCAATGAACAGGCCCATCAATACGAAGATCAGGATGGTGCTAGGATCCATGGACTTCGGTTGAAAGGTTCTGCCGGTTTCCCAAAATGAGAACAATTCGGGCGACTGATTCGATTAAGAGGAGAAAGCTGCTCAAAGGAAGCAGACCCTTTACGAGCCATAGCCAAGGCATTCCCCCCGGATTGGGGGAACTCTCATTGATGGAAAGGGAGTTTTGCGTGTAGTCCCATCCGTGCCACAAAAGAAAAGCGTAGAGCGGGATGACAAAAAGGGCGATTCCTAGAACATCAACAATGGCCTTCGTTTTGGGGGAGTAGTGCTGATAGAGAAAATCGACCCTCACGTGGCCGTCATGAGTCATCGTGTAGGACAGGCCCAGGGCTAGGGTCATCGAGAAAAGATACCAAAGTGAATCTTCAAGCATTGTATTCGTCTGTCCCAAAGCGTATCGCATCAAAACTTGAAAGACGATTGCGGTCAGGAGAACCGCGATGGACCACGACACTGCTTTTCCGATCGCTGTGACAATGTTCTCAATACGGGTGGCGAGAGAGTTCATTGGGACGAGGATAGTTTCGTATTGAAGTAGAGGATAGGGGAGGGGAAACGGATTCTCTAGAAATCTATTTCAGGAAAGCCCGGTCAGCCCAGGTTGCATAGTCTTCTCGAAACGCCTTCAAGTCCTCCCATGTTTTTTTGAAAAACGGGTCCTTTGCCGATTGTTCAGCTGCGACCTCTTCCCAGGTGCTTTCGAAGAGCTTTAGCATTTCCGGCGACCAGGTTTTGACGTTTACGCCACGCTCGATATTTCGTTTCAAGGCGGCGGACTGTATGGATTCGCTGTAGGCGATCGAATGGACGATACTCGATTTGCACGCCGTTTCAATTTGAGCTTGTTGGGTAGCGGTCAGACTGTTCCAAAAGCGTTTATTAATAATGAGTTCGTGGGTAGTCGCCTGCTGGTGCCAGCCGGGGAAGTAGTTGAAGTTGACAAGCTTGTGAAAACCTTGGCTTTCATCGATAGAGGGAAGGGAATACTCGGTGGCATCAATTACACCTTTTTCGAGGGAGGGAAAGATCTCTCCACCAGGTAGTACGGAAACGGATACACCTAGTTTACCCATGACGATTCCGCCGAGGCCGAAAAACCGCATCTTGAGGTCCTTGAGGTCGTCCGGAGACTTTATCTCTTTGGCGAACCATCCACTCGTTTCAGGAGGCAGGAGGGCACAAACAAGAACTTTAACGTCGAATCCAGAAGTATCATACATTTCCTGATACAATTTCATTCCATTGCCATGATAGAGCCAGGAAATGAACTCTGAGGTATCGGGGCCAAATGGAATAGAACAAAAAAGCGGTGCCGCCGATAGTTTCCCTGCCCAGAAACCGGAGGCGCCATATCCAGCGTCTACTTTCCCATCAGATACGGCGTCTAGAATCTCTAAGGCGCCTACGAGCGCGCCGGGTTCGAAAATTTCCAGTTCGACGTTCCCTCCGCTAATGGCTTCCAGTTCGTCAGCGATGTGGGTGAGCTGCTCGCCGAGCACATTCACCGATACGGGGATGAAGGAAGCGACCTCGATGCGGGTTTTGCGTCCGGTTGACTGGCCTGAGCCAGACTCGCTCGATGTCGGGCCGGAACATCCGGAAAGTACAATCAACGCAGCTAAGAGACTAGGAATGAAACGAATCATTGCGTGGGGATAGGGTTAATATGGGTGAGTTAATACGAAAAATTAGAAATTGGAGCCGCATCGTTGTTTTGCGTTGAAGGGACCGCAACTCCTTTTTGTTCGAGTCGGGCGGATTGGTTGTTTCGAAGAGACTGTCTAATAAAGCAGAATATGCGTCGATTTTGTCCAGATGGGTCTGGGCAAGGCGGGCGCCTTGCGGGGTATCCATGGAATGGCTATCCCCGATGCGCTCAACGCAGCCCAGGCCTATCTGGGAGGGAACCCCTCGGGGGTAGTGTCCTTTTTATCTCCAGGCGGTGTTACAGCCGAGGGCCAAGGCCGTTCGGCTGAGCTCAGGCCGAAGCCCTACGGGCATTGGCGCCTTGCCTTGCTTCGTTGCTGACATTGGTAGCGGGCGATCTCCGAGCGCCCATTGGTGTATCTATCGGGTGGGCGCTCGGAGATCGCCCGCTACCTTAAAATACCTCGGGGCTTGCCCCGGGGATGCTTTATTAGACAGTCTCTAAGACTAGTGCCTCGGATTTTTGAGATTCCCCCCCTGCGGTGGAGTAGCGTCCTGGCGTTCTAAGGTGTGAGAGCGAATTTTCGGCTGAATTGGCTGGCAAGGGTTTCAGTTTTAGCAACGAGATTCCGTCAATAGTAAGGGAGTGTATCGAACCATGGATTCTAATTTGATAAGTATAAGAGCGAAATGGGTTTACCGAGCTTTGGTGTTGGGGGCCGCCACAGCCCTTGCCCCATCGTCATTCGGTCTAATGTGGCAGGACTATGATTACGTCGGGGTGTTCCTGGGAGAAGGGGAG
>JAUHWE010000788.1 GCA_030424825.1 Verrucomicrobiia bacterium | reverse complement strand
GCGTGTCGAACACTTGAATGGCAATACCTTCCGGGTTCTCGACCCAGATTCTTACCGGATCAGCGAAGCCATCCGCAATCATGCCCACCGCGTCTCTTAAATCAGACTGACCCAAAAGGGGTATTACCAGATAGACCCCATACCCAAAGTCCCATTGGCTCAAGGTTTCACTAAATCGCGTATCGGATTTCTGGACTCCAAACTCCTTGCTGGCGGGATCCATCAGTCCACCCACCCCAAGCGTCAAATTGGTCGCTAGGCGAGCGAGGTTTTTTCCGGCCCGCTTTGGTCGGCCCTGCAGTAGGTTGTTCACGAAATAGATCGGCTCGCCGATGGTGTAGAATAGATTGCCGATCCCCTTCCGGGCTGGTGCTGGTACCACTGCCATGTAGGCGTTGCCTACCGGCACGAAAGCGTAGCGGTTAAAGCCGTCGTTGAAGGCGAAGATCGCTCGGTTGATCGGCTCCAGCGGGTCCCGGTAGTTCTCGTACTCCACCACAACGGGCTCTACCCCTAGCTCTTCCAGTGTTTGCTCAACCCCCGCCTCCAAAGCTTCATTCTCCTCTGCCAGCGCATCGATCGAAGCACACGCAATCAAAACCCATGCGATCAATAGCAAAACACCACCGCTCCTCACCCCAAACTGACAACCTGGCAACGAGTTACCCATTCCATCCATGAACAGAAACATTCGATGTTATCTCGAGCTAGTCAACAAGACTCGGGTTTGGCAAACGCAGGCAGAATATGACAGAATGCAACAACTTCCAAGGAACAAGGAGGCGTCGCCTTAGCCGTTTTACACTGGCCAATTTCATCTCCTCGATCAGAATCCCCCCATGATCGTCTACCTAAATGGTGTATACCTTCCCGCGGAGGAAGCCAAGATATCGCCCCTCGACCGAGGATTTCTATTCGGTGACGGCATCTACGAAGCGATCCCCTCTTACGGCGGGCGCACCGTAGGGATGCAGCTCCACATCGAACGGATGAAACGGGGACTGGACGCTATCGGTATCGATAATCCACTTACCGATCAAGAATGGAACGCGGTGGCCCGCGAACTAATTGAGCGCAACGGGTCGGGAGACCTCGGCATCTACTTGCATGTCAGCCGCGGAAACGAAGGCCGGAGAATGCACCGCTTTCCAGAAGGAGTCCCGCCAACCGTTTTTGGAACGGTATTGGAAATTTCGCCTCACCCGCCGACACCCGACAGGCAGACAAAAAAGGGGCTGCGAGCGATCACCGCCAAGGACCATCGCTGGGACCTTTGCCACATCAAGTCCACCGCATTGCTGGGAAATGTGCTACACTTTCAACAGGGCTACAAGGCGGGCATGGATGAGACCATTCTCTACAATCACTCCAAAGAGTTAACCGAGGCCAGCTCCAGCAATGTATTCATCGTCATAAACGGAGAGGTCGTCACTCCTCTGTTAGATAATCAAAAGCTTCCCGGGATTTCCCGGCACATTCTTCTGGAGTCGCTCCGCGCCGAAGGGTCCTTATCTGTCACAGAACGCGTGGTTACGCTGGAAGAAGCCCGTCGTGCCGACGAAATCTGGATTACCAATTCCTCCAAGCAAATTGCTCCTGTAGTGGAACTGGAAGGGCAAGCGGTTGGCGACGGAAAAGTCGGCAAGATCTGGGAGAAAGCGATGCGAATCTATGAAGCGGCCAAATTCGATTTCTAAAACCTACCTAGTGTGCTGTGTTCGAAGTTAGCTACCTTCCAGAATGCGATTAGCGAAGAGAATCACGACGATCTTCCCATCAAAGCGGAAAGTAATCCTGATCATGACCTCGGTATTCCTCAAGGAGGGACAAAAGGCCTGGGCGCCTCCATAGATATTGGATACAGAGAAGGTCAAACCCTGATTGGCCACAATGGAAGGATCAACGGCTATGCGTCCTACTTCACCTTCGCCAAGGAAGCGGAGATCGGACTGGTCTTTATGGCCAACAGAGGATTCCCACTCGGACGCATCGCCGCCCCCAAACTTCTGAGCAGACTCCTTGACGCGTCGG
>JAUHWE010000110.1 GCA_030424825.1 Verrucomicrobiia bacterium | reverse complement strand
GCTTCGACATCAGCCAGCGCTTGCTTGGCTGCGTCGATTTCACCCTTCAAATTCGCTTCCTTCTCGTCTAACCGTCCCAGAAAACGCTTTTCCACCTCAATTTTTTCGCGGCAAACCGCCTCTTCTTCAGCCTGTTTTTTACGGAGCTCATCCAATTCGTAGAGGAGTTCAATTTCCTTTTCCTCGAGGTCGGACACCTTCGACTGAGTCAGCTCGATCTCGTGGGTCAGGGCTTGATACTCCTCGTTCTTCTTAACCAGAAGCTGTTGGTTCTTGTACTTGAGCGCTTGTTCTTCGACCTCACCCATCTCGGTTTCGATCAGCTTTCCGCGCACCTCGAGTTCTTTGACACGCTGCTTGCCCGCTTCGATCTCTGCCTCCAAATCCGCAATCTTCTGTTGGGTGGACGCTCGTTCCAATGGCAAATTGGCCAAGTCGCGTTCGATCCGCTGCAAGTTCATATCCCGATCCTGGAGGATCAGCAGGCTGGTGGTGCAATCGGTGGCCATATATCTAAACGTGATTGGAGGTTTAATATTTCAAAGCGTCAAGGCGCTTCGATCCCGATTTTCTAAATGTAATACATCTCCTGGCTTTCGCCCACCGCTAGATCCGCCAGCGTAATCCCGCGAGCACTCTCTTCAAAGCGCTCTTGAATCTCGCTCCATGCTTTCGCAACGGCTTCCCCGGAATCCCCGACCGACTTGGCATTCTCAGAGATCATATCGCCTTCGATCAATGCAACCACCTCATAGAGCGTGACTTGATCCGGGGCTTTCGCGAGCAGATAGCCCCCTTGCTTGCCTCGTCGGCTCTCGACCAGTCCACCATTGCGGAGTTCGCTCAAGATCTGGGCCAGATACTTCGCGGGAATCCGTTCCACGCTGGCAAGCTCCTCGATGCTTGAAACGTCAGCCTGTTCAAATCGCTTCGCTAATTGCGCCAAAGCCCGGCAGGCGTATTCGAGTTTCACGGTCAATTTCATGGCTGCTGACCAAACTGGCGACCTCTTCAACCGCAATCGAGTACAAAAGCACTGAATCCAGCCCAAAATGAGCCCAATCTAGGCAGAAAAACACAGTAAGTGATTATACACGAAAAAGGTCCTTGCACGCCTTGATCCAGACGATTCAATTGCGCGTTTTTATCATAGAAAAAGGTTGTGATCGCTCGTGCGATTTGAGACCGTTTTCATCGACAAAAACTACCATATGGATTCCCAGACCGACGCCGAAAATAGTCCCATCAATCACGAGGGCTCCGCGAGCTACAACGCCTCGAATATTCAAAAACTAGAAGGCCTGGAAGGCGTACGCAAACGCCCTGACATGTATATCGGAGACACGAATGAGCGCGGTCTCCACCACTGTGTTTTTGAAGTCGTAGACAACTCAATCGACGAGGCTCTCGCTGGATTTTGCAAGAACATCAAAGTGTCCATCCACTTGGATGGCTCATGCTCAGTCGAAGATGACGGCCGCGGCATTCCCGTAGACGTCCACCCGAAGTACAAAATGCCTGCGCTCGAGCTCGTGCTAACCAATCTCCACGCAGGCGGAAAATTCGGCAAAGGCGCCTACCAAGTATCAGGTGGTCTGCACGGCGTAGGAGCCAAGTGCGTCAACGCCGTTTCAGAGTGGTTTGAAGCCGAGGTCCGCAAAGACGGCAAGATCCACCAGATGAGCTTCAGCCAGGGGATCACGACCAAAAAACTCGCCGTCGTAGGTGAAACCAAAAAGACCGGTACAAAAATCAGCTTCAAGCCTGACCCGGTTATTTTCCTGGAAACCCGCACGTTCCAGTACGACATACTGGCCAAGCGCCTTCGTGAACTCGCATTCCTGAATCCCGGAATCCACATTACGATCAGCGACGAACGCTCCAACAAGAGCGAGAACTTCCAGTTCAACGACGGAATCGCAGAATACATTCGCTTCCTGAACCGTTCGAAAAACGTTCTCCACGAAGACCCTATCTCCTTCGGCGATACGTTTCCCGACCCGAACGATCCCGATGGTCCCGCAACCGGCGTGGACGTGTCCCTGCAGTACAACGATTCCTATAACGAGCAGCTCTTCGCCTACGCAAACTCGATATTCAACATCGAAGGAGGCACACACTTGTCTGGCTTCCGTACGGCCTTGACCCGAGTGATCAACCAATTCGCTCGTGCAAACAATCTGCTCAAGGACAAGGATCCCGCCATTACGGGCGACGATGCCCGCGAAGGGCTGGTCGCAGTGGTATCCGTCAAAGTTCCAGAACCCCGGTTCGAGGGGCAAACCAAAACCAAACTCTCCAATTCGGAAGTCGACGGCATCGTGCAAAAGATCGTGGGCGAACGACTCAAGTACGTTTTCGAAACCGATCCGAAACTCGCAAAAAGGCTCATCGACAAATGCCTCAATGCTGCCCGAGCTCGCGAGGCGGCTCGCAAAGCTCGCGAAACCGTCCGCAAAGGCGCCCTGTCAGGAGGAGGTCTCCCTGGGAAACTAGCAGACTGTTCTTCCCGCAAGCCCGACGAAAGCGAACTCTACATCGTGGAGGGTGATTCTGCGGGTGGTTCTGCCAAACAAGGTCGCGATCGACGCACCCAGGCCATTCTTCCCCTGCGAGGCAAACTCATCAACTCGGAAAAGGCGCGTATCGACAAGGTTCTTTCCAACAATGAAATCCGAACCATGATCACCGCGATCGGCTGTGGCATCGGAGACATTGAAGGTGACCATGGATTCAAGATCGAGAAAGCCCGCTACCACAAGATCATCATCATGACCGATGCGGACGTCGACGGCTCCCATATCCGGACCCTCCTCTTGACCTTTCTCTACCGGCAGATGAAAGAGCTCATCGAAACGGGATACGTCTATATCGCCCAGCCTCCACTGTATAAAATTAAACGGAAGCGGCGGGAACAGTACATCGACAACGACGAACAGCTGAATCGCATTCTCCTGGAACTGGGCTCAGAAGACGTAAAGATGACGCGACTGGACGACGGGCACGTATTCGAACCTTCTCAACTCGACCAGATCGTAGAAATATTCGCCCAGCTTGAGCGGATCGGTGGCGCGGTAGCTAGACACGGCGCCTCGCTCTCAGAATACTTGGAACAGTATTCAAAAGAAGAACACACGCTACCACGCTATCTGGCCCGAGTACGCGAAGGAAACGAGGAGTTCTACACTTTCCTGACCACCGAGGCTGACCGGGCCGCATTTGTGCAAAATGCCGGAATCGGCCCCGAAGAGCTCGATAGCGAAAACGCTACGATCACCATACAGAACGACGACGCGGGTACCTCAAAACGCATCTCGCTATTCGAGATTTTCGAGTCGAACGAGATGTCGAAATTGATGCGGGAGATCGAAAATATCGGCCTCGACCTTTCCCACTTTCAGAAATCTGAAACTCCCATATACACCATACTCGAGAACGAAGGGCAGAAAAACGAGAACATCATCGAAATCTCTTCAAACATGGAAATCCTCGACCAGATTCGACTACTCGGACGCAAGGGGCTGAACATTCAAAGGTATAAGGGACTGGGAGAAATGAATCCCAAGCAGCTTTTCGAAACCACGATGGATCCAGAAAAACGGCGTTTGCTAAAAGTGAACATCAATGATGCTGCCAAAGCAGATGAGATGTTTACAATCCTTATGGGTGAAGAAGTCGCGCCTCGAAGAGCATTCATCGAAGATAATGCCCTCAACGTCTCCTACTTGGACGTCTAACCAAACCCTTTCGACTTCAATTTACGTAATCAATAATTAGATACGCATGGACCCTGTATCCGAACGCATTTCTCCTGCCAGTATAACCGACATAATGTCGACCGCCTACATCGACTATTCGATGTCGGTCATCGTCAGTCGAGCGCTCCCTGACGCCCGAGACGGGCTTAAACCCGTACAGCGGCGTATTCTTTACGCTATGTTTCGCGAAGGCCTGCTGCACAATCGTCCCTTCGATAAGTGCGCCGGGGTCGTGGGTGAAGTGCTGAAGAACTACCACCCGCACGGCGACTCCTCCGTTTACGACACCCTCGTTCGCATGGCCCAAAAATGGGTTATGCGCTATCCCCTAATCGATCCACAAGGAAACTTCGGATCCGTCGATGGAGACTCTCCGGCAGCCTATCGCTACACCGAGTGTCGCCTTACCAACATAGCCGAAGACCTCCTCCGTTATCTAGACGAAGACACGGTAGACTTCGTGGCGAACTACAAGGAAAGCACCACCGAGCCAGACGTGCTTCCAGCGGGCCTTCCGAATCTGCTCATGAACGGTTCGACGGGAATCGCGGTGGGCATGGCGACCAATATCCCTCCCCACAATCTTGATGAGCTAATCGACGGGATTTGCGCCCAAATCGACAATCCGAATATCGAGATCGACGAGCTGGCCACCCACATTCAAGGTCCGGACTTTCCGACCGGCGGCCAAATCGTAGGCCGCAAGGGAATCGATGAATACATGCGCACCGGTCGTGGCATCGTACGCATGCGGGGCATCATGCGAAAAGAGGAGATGGACAACGATCGCGATCGTCTCGTGATCACCGAAATCCCCTACAACGTAAACCGAGCCGTTCTCGTGACGAAAATAGCCGATCTGGTATCCTCCAAAGAAATTGAAGGAATCAGCGACCTCAGAGACGAATCGGACGAGAATACGCGCATCGTTATCGAGCTGAAACGGGGTGAATTTCCGGAAGTCATCATGTCAAAGCTCTTCAAGAAGACCGCTCTTGAAAGCAGCTTCGGCGTCAACCTACTCGCCTTGGACAATCGTCGTCCCAAGCAGATGAACATCAAGGAGCTGATCAACTGCTACATTGATCATCGCCGGGAAGTGATCTATCGACGAACCGCGTTTCGCCTCAAGAAAGCGGAGGATCGCGCCCATATCCTCGAGGGGTACAAAATTGCTCTCGATAACCTAGACGACTTTATCAAGATCATTCGCTCGTCGGCAAACCGCGATGAAGCCAAAGAGCGCCTACAAGGGAAGTATCCCCTTTCCGATCGCCAAGTCGCCGCGATTCTCGATCTCCGACTCTACCAGCTCACCGGCATGGAGCGAAGCAAGATCGAGGAGGAATACGCTGAACTAATCAAGTTGATCGAGGAGTTGCGCAGCATTTTGGAAAGCGAGCAGAAGCTGCTCGAGATCATCAAGACCGAATTGCTGGAACAAAAGGAGAAATACGGTTCCCCCAGACGCTGTGAAATCGTTCCCTACGAAGGCGACATTTCGAAAGCTGACATGACTCCTCGCGAAGGCTGCTTTATCACCGTTTCCCACAAGGGATTCATCAAACGTACCAGCGACAGTGAATACCGGACCCAGAAGCGCGGCGGGAAAGGCGTCCAAGGAGGCAACACCTACGACGAGGATTTTATCGAGCATATTTTTACCGCCAATACCCACGACTTCATTTTCTTCGTCATGAACAATGGCAGAGTGTATGTAGAAAAGGTATACGAAATCCCGGAAGGCTCACGGACCTCCAAAGGCCGGTCTATTGCAAGAGTGTTTCAATTGCAGGAAGGCGAGAAGATCGCTGCCATGATTTGCGTTAATGAAATCGTGGATACTCATCACCTCGTAATGTGCACAAAGAACGGGGTCGTGAAGAAGACGAACCTCATTGACTACAAAAACTTCCGCCGAGGTGGCATTATCGGAATCAATATAGACGAGGGCGACGATCTCATTTCAGCGAAGCTAACCAGCGGTCAAGACGATCTTGTCATCATTTCCCTTCAGGGGAAAGCGATCCGGTTCCCCGAGACCGATTTGCGAGACCAAGGTCGCGCTACCCGCGGAGTCCGAGGAATACGTCTGAAAGAAGGCGACGAAGCGAAGGCGATGGAAGTCGTCAATCCAGAAGGAACCCTCCTCATTTGCGGTCTCAATGGCCAAGGAAAGCGAACGAAGTTCGAAGAGTACCCGACCCAAAAGCGAGGCGGAAGTGGCGTTATCGCCGCTCGTACCAAAGGCGTTTCTGGAGCTTTGACCGTTTTCGAATCGGACGAGATGATGATGCTCACCAAGAACGGACAAGCGGTTCGAACCAAAGTGTCAGGAATTAGCGTCATCGGCAGAGCCACCAAAGGAGTCCGTTGCATTAACTTGAACAAAGGAGACCTCCTGCTCGGAGTTGCTCGAATCGTCGAAGTTGAGGACGAGGATGAAGAAGGTGAAGATCTCCCGCCTTCAGAGCCCGCGGATTCTTCGGAATAGCGATAACCATTCGCTCGGCTAAAAAGATTTCTAGGGACCTCCCTTAGGAATCGGTTTCCAGTGGAAGGCTGGGAACCAAGGCAGCTGGATGAGTTTTTACATATCGATTGTCGCCATTTCCAAAAGTTTCCGGTCGGAAACCCCTAGTTTAGTACGAATTAGAAGTTTTCTTCTTGCTCAATCTGCTTCTGTTTAAACTATTTCGTAATACTTTATGGCGCCCTGTGGCATCGGATCCTGCACGATTTTTGAGCCAGGCGCCAAAAACGACAACAATTTAAAAACCCTCTGTTCTGTTAGGAAAATTCGTTCCTAATAGGTATTCTGCGACTCTGACAACGAGCGACTAATTGTCTCGTAGAATCTGTTGATTAAAAAATCCAATAATTAACTCATAAGTACTACCATGAACAAACTACTGAAAACTACGCTCGCAGGTTTACTGCTAGCTACTCCTGCTCTGCACGCGCAAATCGAACTGAACGAGAATCTGTCAGTCACCGGTTTTTTTGATATGTCCGCCGTGGACATTGATAGTGAAACGGGTCAGGACAGCTCATCCTTCAATCTCGATCAGGCGGAAATCGACTTCTTAATCGATTTCGACGAAATCACCGCTCAGATCGACCTGAATTACTTGGGCGACAACAGCACTGAAGAGTTCGATCTAGAGCAAGCGTTCTTGACTTATGATATTGGCGACGGAGCCAACATTGAAGCGGGTAAGTTCAACAGCTACCATGGCTGGGAAACGGCGGAGCCGACTGGACTCTACCAGTACTCTTACGCCTATGATCTCGCCCCTAATACGATTCCGCTCTACCATAACGGTATCCGCTTCAATTACGGGGATGATTTTGTAAATTTCGGCATTTCCTTAGTAGACTCAGTATACGGGCCAGACGGCTCGATCGGGGATAGCCAATATGGCGCTGAAGCGAAGATCGTGGTCTTTCCAGTGGAAGGCCTTACGGTCTACCTAGGATTCGCCAAAGACAAAGGTGTAAACACAATCGCCGACAAAGACCTCATCAACTTCTGGACTTCATACGAAATCGGCAATATGACATACGCCTTCGAACTGAACGACTATGACATGGGCGGCAATATGACGGGTAGCCAGTGGCTCCTCATGGCGAACATGGGCATCACCGATAATTTCGGAATTACCGCTCGTGTGAGCGAAGATCAGCAAGACTGGGCTGGTGGAGATACCGCGACCAAGTTCACGATTAGCCCCGGCTGGTCCGTTAACGACAATCTCGGGATGCTCGTAGAGTTGAGCCAGACCGATCTCGGAACCGAAGGCACCAACACAACTCTAGCATTCGAAACAATCTTCACATTCTAGTTGGATCGCCTATCAAGGCGAATTGACCACCAAGGATTTTCAGAGCCCCTTCGCGTCGCGAAGGGGCTTTTCGAACGACTCGAGCCGTTCGGCCTTTCTCGTCGGTGACCAGGTTCCTCCGCCGGCATTTGAAGTAGGATGCAAACCGTGCCTTAATTTGAGCCGGAACGGGACATCCCACGTATCAAAATGAGCAAATCACTAAATTTCATGAAGTTGGCAACCAACCTGCTAAAAGATTTATGGAACTTGGGGAGCAATTTATCGCTCTTTGAACAATCACTCTATCTAACAAACGTAAAACTCATAAGTACTAAAATGAACAAGCTACTTAAATTAACGCTTGCAGGAATTCTTCTTGCAGCTCCTGCAATGCACGCGCAAATCGAGATTAATGAGAATCTTTCGGTTACCGGCTTCCTCGACATGTCTGTTACTGACACCGATGACGAGCCTAACGGAACCGACAGCTCCTCCTACAATCTCGATCAGGCGGAAATCGATTTCCTGCTTAGTTTCGATGATATTACCGGTCAAATTGACCTGAACTACATCGGAGAAAACGATACCGGAGACTTCGACCTCGAACAGGCTTTCATCTCCTACGATCTCGGAGAAGGCAGTTCGATAGACGCAGGTAAATACCTGAGTTATCTCGGCTGGGAAACGTTTGAGCCTACTGGCCTTTACCAGTACTCTTTCGCCTACGATCTCAATGGATCGATTCCAGGCCACCACAATGGCATTCGCTACAACTATGGCGATGACTTCGTCCAATTCGGACTTTCCCTTCTGGATTCACTCTACGGCCCCGATGGTTCAATCGGTGACAGCCAATACGGTGCAGAAGCGAAAATCGTATTAACTCCGGTTGAGGGACTGACCCTTTTCCTAGGCTTTGGTAAAGACAAAGGAGCCAACACAACAATGGACTCCGACGTGATCAATTTCTGGACCTCTTATGAGATCGGAAACATGACCTACGCCTTTGAGTTCAACGATTTCGACTTCGGTGGCGGGATGACAGGTAGCCAGTGGCTCGTAATGGCCAACATGGGCATTACCGACAACCTCGGCATCACTGCTCGTATCAGTGAAGATGAGCAAGACTGGGCAGGTGGCGACACGGTTACCAAGTTCACTCTTAGCCCAGGATGGTCTGTCAATGACAACCTCGGTATGCTCTTTGAAGTAAGCCAGGCTGACTATGGCACTGAAGGCGATGTGACTTCATTCGCTTTCGAGACGATCTTCACATTCTAGTCTCTAAGTCCGAACTAATTTTTCAAATAAAGCCTCCGTCTTCAAACGACGGGGGCTTTCTTTTGAGATGATGCTTCGGCTTCCATCCGCTTGGTACCGCGTCTCAGAGGGTGTCCAACAAGTAGCTTTCAAGATCATGTCGTTATAATTTGAGATTCAGAACTTGGCGTTTGAGTGGAGCAACACCCGGAGGGTATTGCGATGCGAAGAAACGAATTTTGAACTTAATAGGACCAAAGAACGAAGAAATTGGACACCCCCTTAGAAGCATTGCTCCTTCTGAGTATCTCAATCGCTAAAACGCAGGAGTATAATTCAGAGACAATCGAGCATGGTTCCAACTGATGGGATACTACGAATCCCCTCGTCCTCCTAGGAATCACACAATCCCTTCTCTATCGGGGTTCCCTGAACAGGTACTCGACACAACAGTCTCCAAGCACATAACGCTGGCAGAGCATATCTAAGACTAGTACTACGGGGTCGATCGCCCACGCGGCCAAGGTCTGTGCCAACTGAAAAGCCAAAGGCAACTGGGGTAGCTAGGCAAGCGGAGAAAAATCCACTCAGTCGATCTGTGTGGACAAAATATACTGGGCTAAACCGTCAAATACCGGTCTATCAACTCGTCATCCAACCTTTCGATTGGTCCCTCTTGCACAACGTACCCACGTTCCAGTATACAAAAAGAGTCACTGGCATTTTTGGCAAAATCCAGATACTGCTCTACGAGAATAACACTCATTTCACCCTTTCGCTTGATCGAGTAAATAGCGTCCTCAATTTGATCGATGATGGAAGGCTGGATACCTTCCGTGGGCTCGTCTAAAATTAATAGCTTCGGCTTTAGAAGGAGTGCCCGGGCAATGGCTAGTTGTTGTTGCTGGCCACCACTAAGCACGCCTCCTTTTCGCTTTAGCATATCCTTGAGCACGGGGAATAGATCATAAACTTCCTCTAACCGAGTTTTCACTTCACCCTTGGCAGGTGACGCTACTCTAAGGCTAACGTTGAGGTTCTCCCAAACCGTCAAACCCGGGAAAATATCACGTCCCTGAGGCACATATCCTATGCCAAGACGCGCTCTCTGGTCAGGCGGCAGCGAGTCCATTTTGCAACCGTCGAAGGTCATAGAACCACCACTTGACTTAACCAGCCCCAATATCGAATTCAACAAAGTCGTTTTCCCTACTCCATTCCGACCCAAAAGTGCCACCACTTTATTTCGAGGCACCTTCAAGCTGACATCTTTAAGGACTAGTGATTCGTCATAACCCGCAGAAAAATCGTCTATCACAAGCAAGGGCGAATCATTCTTTTCCAAATCCAATTCCAAACAACTCTCTACATTCGTATCCATCATTATAGCACTAATGGTTTCGCGTTTGCCGTCCCAGATAGACTTCAATTACTTTAGGGTCGCTCTTTACAAAAGAGAACCCCCCTTCTTTCAACACGTGTCCTTGGTGCAGCACCGTAACGCGTCGAGCGATTTGCCTAACAAACTCCA